>NZ_NFJD01000003.1 GCF_002159705.1 Elusimicrobium sp. An273 | reverse complement strand
CTTTGCAGGCCCTCTATATGGTTTCCGGACTATGAGTTTTTTATTCTTCTATATGCTGACATTTTTGCTGACTAATTATTAAACTTGGGGAGCAAAGCAACTACATCAACCAGCGCTCGTGGAGCAAGGTGTGCGTAGATTTCCGTCATTTTGATTGAAGAATGCCCAAGTAATTTTGAAACATGATATAAATCCGCTCCAGCTTGGACCAGGTGGCTAGCAAAAGTATGGCGCAATTTGTGCAAGTGGCAGTGGAACGGTAGCTTGCGCGTAAAATGCGCGTAGTATGTGGTTATATAATCCTTGCTTCCCCGGCTACTAGATAAACCAACATTTACAACAAACTCGTTCTTCGCTTTTTTTTGAGCAGATAACAGGGCGGATTTTAGCACGGGATCTATTGGCACAAACCGAAAATTCTCTGTTTTGTTAGCGGCAATATGTAATTGCCCACGAACAAAATCCACATCTTCCCATTTAAGGTGGTCCATTTCGCCTCGGCGAAGGCCTGCACGACAACCTAGCAGGACTACCAATTCCCAATCAGCAGACGGACAAATTGCCAAAATCTGTTTTATTTCGTCGATAGTGTGAAATTCTACGCGGTTTTTGTTTTCGCGGAATTTTACTATCCTCTTCCAGTCTTGTGGAGTGACAAGCCTCCAATATTCAGCCTGCATCATTGCCGTACGAAGTGCGCGGGTCGTCCTATTTATGCCAGCATGACCGACGCCAGCGTTTTTTTGGGCGATTTGCAGATCGTCCAACAGGGCTGGAGTTATTTCTGACAAAGCGCGTATTTCTCTAAGCTTGGTTAGCTTTCTCCAAGCGGTTTCAAAAATCTCGCTGGTTTGTTTACTTTTTGTGGCTTTTAAGAATTCGCGGTATTTGAACAAAAAGGCGTCAACAGAGAGAGGACTATAATCGGCTGATTTTTTATTGTCGATAGTGTCTGCTGCTTTAATTGTCGCTACGCTTTTATTCCGAGTTCTTAGAGAGCGGCGTACCCGTTTGCCGGAAGGGTCCGTATAGGAAATATACTTGATGCCGGTGCGTTTGTCCGTATAGATGTGCATTGTTGGAATATATCCTAAGAAAAATCAATTTGCATTTTGTTCCAGCTCGGCCAGTTTGTCTACGATGCACTTATACATCTTTTTGTAATTGGGCCGGGATTGAGCCTTAATGGAGTGGATACTGCATTCATCGGCAATTTTGGCCAGTTCGGCCCGGGCAGTGCTGGGATTATAATTCTCTGGCATAACAACTTCTTTTTCCTCTTCCAAGGGAATGAGGGTGCTGGGGCTGCTCCACTGGGAGAGACCGAAAAAATTGTTTGTTTTGGTTTCTATCAGATAATTTTGCCCGTTTATTTGCGCCACATTGTGGTTAATACCGGCGGCGCAGCCAGAAAGTACAATAAGCCCAGGAAATAATAAGAATATTTTTTTCATACATTCCCCCATAGTTTATTTGGCTGGCTGTGATTTTTTTCTTCTAAAAATAAAGGTTTGATGGGAAACAACGTCCTCTTTTTGCCCCAAAAGAGAGCCTAGGCACCCAGGGGAAACACGTTCCGTTATTGTACAAGGGGTGTAAAACTCCCAGCCTTCATTTTGCATAGCCTGCAACATGTTTTCTAAAACGGATTCAAATGTTTCGTGCTTTTTATAATCAACCGAAATTTGGCCACTAATTACTTTATATTCATACATATATTTCCCTCTTACATTAAACCAAGCCAGTTTTCCTTGTCTTGGCGGCTCCACGAGCCGATGATCAGCCCGACGATGGTTAATTCCTCGGGTATAAACGGCTTGTATTTCGGGTTGGTGGAACAAAGCTGGATTGTGCCGTCCTTTAACTTCTTGATGACCTTCATACACACGCCGTTTTCCGTCTTTACTACCATCGCGCGGCCGTGTATGGGTTCGGTCGTTTTTCTGATGACGCAATAGTCGCCCAGGTGGAGTTTTGGCTCCAAAGAGTCTCCATTGCATTTAACTACAAAATCTGCTCCGGGAAATACCCAGCGGGGAATGTCCCAGAATGTTTCCACGTCTTTATCTGAAAAATCCGGCAGGCCGGCGGGAACATCGGCCAAAATGGGCAGGGAAATGGTGTTTTTGTCCGTCAGTGGCGTAACGCGCAAAGAGCGGGAAAATTCTTTATCTTCAATGCCAAAGGCGGCTTTGACTTCGCGCTCAGAAGTTTTAAACAGTTTGGAAATCTTTTCTATCTTGTCTGCTGGCGGGTTTGCGCGACCTGCGACCCACGCAGACACCGTGCTATCGTCTACTTGCAGCTCTCTTGCTAATCTTATTTTTGCGCCTCTTAAAACGCCATCATTCCATTTTTGTAGTAGTTTTTCCAGTTCTGTCATTTTATAATTCCTCGTCGTAAAATAGGGAATGCAAAAATACCCCTTGACATATCTTAAAAATCTTATTAAGATATTTAAGACAAGGCGCAAATCCTTGTAAAAATGATAGCCGCGGCTGCAAAGGAACGCGGCGGGTGGTTGGAGAGTACGGCAGATTTATACGGCAAACAATTTTGGCGGGGCACCCCCGTCAGATATCCAACCACACAAACCGATAGGGCATACAGGGTAATCCCCACGCTTTTGCAGAGCGGTATGCACTATCGGTTTTATTTTACCAATTTTCCGCGGGGATATTCACTTTTCGCGCTTTAAAAAATTAATTAGGAAATTTTATGAAAAATCAATTTTTGACGGTGGCCGAAACGGCCAAAATTTTGCGGCTTAGCCCGCGCCGCGTGCAGGAACTGGCACAGGCCGGGCGGCTGGATGCGATGAAACCTTTCGGGCGGATTTTAATTAAACGCAAAAGCGTGGCCCAAAAGCTGGGAATGAGGGAGGAAGAATTATGAAACGTTTTTGGCAGTTGCTGCGCCACCCCGAAGAACTCAGCACGCCCTGCGCGGCGGTGTTAATGGGGGGAATTTACCTTTTTGTGCTACTCATGTTCATTTGGCAGATTTGATTTCCGGCGGATGCCGGCGGGCGCGCGGGCCTTTCATCCCAGTCTCCTATTTAATGCGCCCGATAGATTTGAGGGGGTACAGGACCGCCTCCATAATATAAGGCCATCTGCTCCGAGTGAGTATCGGAGTGTCTAACGGAAGGGCAAAAAATTCCGTTTGTTCTTTACATCTCAGTAAGGCGAAGGCGTTTGACGGCAGGGACACAGTGGCACCTCCGGCAGAGTGAACGCGACTAGCCCGCGCGGAATTGAAACACAAACCGCGTTTGCGCCGGCCCGGCAGCGCATTAGAGGGAAAACGGTTTTACACCGACCGGGACATTTTATTTTACGTACAGGAGAACGCTATGGCAGAACAAAACAATGTAAGCCCCGAACAGGTGGCCCAGGCTTTGATGCAAGCAATGGGACAAGTAAACGGGATGATGGGGGGACAAGCTGCCCCCGCAGTGCAGGCCGGAAACACGATGCTGCCTGCAATGCCGGCCCAACCCGTGCAAATGGGCGGTGTGCCCAACCCTACCGGGTGGAGTGTGCCGGTGGAAACGGAGATAAACGGAATGACGGTGACGGTGTATGTCCAATTCCCGGCGCAGACCTTCCCGCAATTCCAACAGATTATTGCCGCGATGTTGAATATGGGCTACCAAGTGCGTGGTTTCCAGCGTAATGGCGGCGGATATGGCGGTAACGGTGGAAGCTATGGCCGCGGCGGCTATGGCGGCGGATACAACCGCGGCGGTGGATATGGGAGGAAATGGTAATGTGCAAACAACCCGTAAACCTGTTGGCTGAGGCGCAGGCCGTAAACACGGGACTGAAGCATTTTTGCTTTGACATTGAAACCGGAAACGCCGCATCCGCCGACATCAACACCAAAGCGCAGGAAGCCAAAATGCCTGCCAAAGCCAAAACGGCACAGGAGCAGCAGGCCGCCAAGATAGAGGCCTATCAAAAAGCAGTAGAAAAAGCCGCCTTGCTGGATAGGGCGCCCATTATGGTGCTTTGCGCGGCCACGGATGCCGGGAATGTGGTGTGGAGCTGCATTCCTTCCAAATGCCCGGTAAAGACTATGCCCGGGCTGGCGGCTGAAATACGCAACTTCAAAACAGAAAAAGAAATGCTGTTGGACTTGCGCGACTGGCTGGCGGAACGCACCAGCGAGCTGACGGAGATTGTGGGCTTTAATAGCCGCGGGTTTGACTTGCCCAAAATGAGAAACGCGTACATCCGCCACAAACTCCAGTTGCCGGCGCTGTTTGTGCCGGGAGTGAACCCGCACTATGACGTGATGCGCGAGTACCTGCGCAATTACACGACCGAGTTTAACGGACAGCTTTTTGTGAAGCTTAAAACCGTGCAGAACCGCTTGGGACTGCCGGAGTACAAAGAAGTAATCAGCGGGGCGGACGCCCCAAAACTGGCCGCAGAGGGACAGGATAAACTGGTGATCCCGTATTGCTATATGGACACGATGACCACCTACCTGGCCTACAAACTGATGACCGGGCAAATTGAAGATGTAAAAGGAGAATAGACCGATGCCGAGAAAAAAAGCAACCGAAAAGGCCGAAACGCAAAACCAGCCGCAACAGGACGAGATTGAAACCGCACTGGAAAGCAGAAACCTGTTCCACCACTTCACCGAGGAAGAACTGGCGGGACTAAATGAAAAAGTGACCGACCTGACGGAAAAGAAAAACGCTTTTGCCGAGAAAGCAAAACTGATGGGCGACATTGCCAAAGGGTCGGAAGCGGAAATCAGGCACACCATTGGCCTAATAAAAGAAGGCGGAGAAGAACGCACTTTGGAGTGCCCGGTAATTATCAACTACACGCAAAACACCTATACCGTAAAGCACCCCGAAACGGGCGACGTGCTGGATCAGCGCCCGCTGACGGCCAAAGAAAAACAGCGTGAGCTTTTCCCGCAGCAAGGAGAGGGCGCGCCAGTGCAGGAAGAGACGGAGCAGACGCAAAGCCAAGAGGCGCAAGCCCAAGAGGCGCAAGCCCAAGAGTTTGATCCAAACCTGGGGGCTGCAGAGCCGCAAGAGGGAGAAGATGACCTTCCCTATTAATGACGGCATTTATCGGCTGTGGGTGCCGTTTAGACCGCAGGCCCAGCAAAGACATCGCTTTAACTTTAAAGCGCGCAGGGCCTATCAGCCGGAGCCGGAGTTTAAAGCCTGCGTGGTGGCGGAGGCCGTAAAAAAGCGGCCCCCGCGCCCGCTGGAAGGAGCGGTGGGGGCAAAACTGACCTACTGCTACCGCAGGCCCGCCTGCCGTATGTACGAAATTTACAAGACAACAAAGCCCGACTTGGACAACCTGGAAAAACCCGTTTTTGACGCTTTAAAACGGGCGGGGTGGATAAAGGACGACGCGAACATCGTGCATACGGAAATAAAGAAAATTTGGGCCGATTTTGACGGGTTAAAACTGGAACTGTCGCAACTGAAAAACGTGCGGGATTTTGGATATGGAAAATAAGGGATACGTGAAACTGCATAGAAGATTTTTGAACAGCGCTGTACGCCGGCTGAAGCCTTCGGCGGTGTGCACGTTTATTGATTTTTTGCTGATGGCCGATTACAAAAGCGGCGAAATACGCACCACTTACCGCGATTTGGCAGGTTGTCTGACAGTAAGCAATCAAAACAGCATAAAGCAGGTGTTGGACTGCCTAGAACGGGCCGGAGCCATAAAAACGCAACGCAAACCCTGCCTGATCATCAAAATAGTGAACTGGAAAAAATACCAAGCGGCGGACAAAAAAGAGCCGGGCGAAACTGCGGAAAAACTGTGGAAAACTGCTACGAAAAGCGTAGCACCTGCTACGGAAAGCGTAGCGGGCTCCGCTACAAAAAATGTAGCAGTTTGCTACGAAAAATGTAGCGGCGACAATAATAAGGTTCCCGTATCCATGTATAGTTTAAAGAATAAAGAATATTTTTTATGCAAAAGTTGGAGTACCCAAATTGATTTTCAAAATCCCAAAACAGACCTGGAAAAATTGGCCCTGTATTATCTGCAGGGAACCAACCATCCGGGGCTAAAAAAACCGAACAAAAACGAAATTTTGAATGCGGCGGTGCGTATGGACATCCCGCATTTTGAAACGATCCTGGCCAACTGCCGGGATTTGGAACAAGCCAAAGCCTGTGTGGCGCGCTATGTGCGGCGGGCGAAAGGCTTGTATTCCCTGTACTACCTGGCCTGCCAGATAAACAGCATTCGCCAGGAAGTTGAAAGCGAGGAACTGAAAAATGGCAAATTTTTACGGCCCGGACAGCGCCCTGCAGAGCAGCTTTAAGACGCCCAGCAATATGCTTTGCCCGGTGTGCGGCGAATATGGGCGGGCTTCTTTTGCCGTATTTGTGGATATGGGCGACAACAAACCGATGATCCACGTGTGCAACAGCCTGGTGTGCTTGGGCTGCAAAGAAAACGGCAAGCGTGGGCGACTGGTGGCCCTGTTTACGGGGCCGGTATCTAACCCGGACTTTTCCAACCGGGGCGCGAAATTGCCCCCTGGCATAACGTTGGACACCGTTCAGAAAGCACTTATCAAAAACCCTACCCGGCGCTGGTTTAGCTGGGGGGAACTGACGAACCGAATGTTTTAGGAGGAAATATGTTCAAAGTAAACACCAAAAATATCGCCCTGACTCAGACGGTGTATTTATCCGGCCCGATGACCGGCTTGCCCGACTACAACCGCGCCGCATTCAACCTGCGGGCAGAAGCGTTCCGCGCGGCCGGGTACAGCGTAAAGAATCCGGCGGACATAAGCGTCACGCACGGGACGGACAAGGCCTATGAGTTTTACTTTAAGAGGGCTTTGCGAATGATGTTGGATGCCGATGTGGTGTATGTGTTTGGCGATACGACGCAATCCCGCGGCGTGGAAATGGAACTGCAGGTGGCCAAGATGGCCGGCATGCAGGTGGTGTGGGAGGGGAGATGACGCGTAAACTTTCGCCGGAAGAACGGTTGTGCGAGGAGGGGCGCACCCATTGTGCGGCGTTTAGCGCCTATTCGGATAAGTGCCGCCAGTGTGCATTGCACGGAGGATTTAAGTTTGAGAAATGCCACCAAAACACGGGGGCTGCTGCGGAAACGGGAGGGCTTTTTTAATGGAGTTTTACACGGAATACGAATTTGAGGAGGCTTTGAGGTGCGTAAAAAAATAGGCGCGGGAGCAAAACCCCCGCGGGAAAAATTAGACCCCGCTTTTAGGCGCTGCAGCCATTGCGGTGAGGTGTTTTTTAGAGCGGACGGAAAAGAACTTAAAAACGGCTTTATTTGTGATTTTTGCGCTGACAAGGGTGTGTGTGCGGTCGGCGCGTGAACGGGGCAATACGGAGGAATTATGGCAAAGAAAAAACGGAAATGCAATGCGTGTGCATTGTTTGCGGGAACAGACAGTTTGGCACCGTGCCGGTTTGGCGCGGGTCATAGTTGTGTGGTGGCGGCCGAAAACACGGCCTGCAAAATGTTTGTGCCGTTGCAGCAGCCGAAAAGCAAGGAGCAAGCCGTGGCGCCCACAATGGAAGCAGGGGACGGAGTGGATGAACCCGCGCCGGGATCCGCCCCGTTTTGCAACGAGTTTGCGAAGTGCAATAATGCCGAGGGATGCGATACATGCCGCGAGTTTACCCTGTGGCTGGCCGAACGGGAAAAGCGGTTTGCAGCGCAAAATAGCCAAAAACGGAGTAGCAAATAGCCTTGCTGCTCCTGGGGGGAGCGAATATGAAACTAAAATTTAGAGATTGGTTGATCCGCAAGGCATTCGGAACGAGATTTGTGGAGGCGAAAATGGAAAATGAAAACACACCAAAAGAGGAAAGAATTATTTGTTTACAAATTGGCTCACATTTAAGAAATTGTCCTTTGATGAAAAACAGTGGACATTGTATTTTGGATTGTGGTTGCGACCAGCTAGAAGGGATTAAATGCAATAAGGGATTACCTCGCACCGAAGCCATTGAGCGCATGGCAAAGGCTCTTTATGACAAGTATGAAGTAAGATGTAATAGCGATGATTGCCCTAATGAAGGCCCAATCTGTGAAGGTTGCCCGATTTGGGAAAAATATGAAAAAATGGCCGAAGCCGCTTTGGACGCTTTGTTAGAGGTTAGCATAAATGAATAAACTCCACTTGCCCCTCACTTACCATTGGTTTGATGAAATAGAATCCGGGCGGAAAACGTGCGAATATCGCCGGTTTACTGAAGGGTGGAGCAAACGCTTATCTCGCTTGAAAAAGAGCGATTTGGTCGTTTTCCATAGGGGTTATTCTTCCCGCACCATTACGCGGAGAATCGTAAACATCCGCTTGGTGGACGGGTGGAATTTGCCCAATGAGGTGTATCAGTTTTTTGGACGCCCCAATGAATCCCGCTTTTTTGAAATAACGTTTGAGTAAACTAACTTTATTGACAAAACTAACAATAAAATGTTATAATAAAAAATAAAAGGAATTGTCTTTCATTAAAATTGTAGTTTTCTACGGTTGTGCATTGGGTCCTTCCAATTTCCTTTTTAATACCTCAAATACCCTTCCAAGTCCTTGTTTAATACCTCAAAAGGCTTGATTTTAGCCCTTATAACCAATACAATATATATAGTAAATGTCACGCAAAATTCGTTTTTCGCGTGTTTCGCTGTACCGATTTGAAAAGAATTACTTACAAGAATGTTTCCTCCCGCTTGCTTTAAGATAAAAGTAAACGGGTTTTGTTGTCGTCATATTTAGGAGGTTAATATGGCAAGCGTCTTTGATGTAGCACAATATATATTGCAAAGAATAAACCCTATTTCTGGAATTAAGTTGCAAAAGTTGGTTTATTATTGTCAAGCTTGGCATTTGGCCTGGAATGAAGGGAGACCTTTGTTTGACGATCGCATCGAAGCTTGGATTAATGGACCGGTAGTAAGAAATTTGTATAACTTGCATAGGAGGCAAACTAAGATATATTCTTTGCCCGAAGGAAATGCAGACAGACTGACAGCTGCACAGAAAGAGTCGATTCAAAAGGTGCTAGATAATTATGGCAATAAAGAAGATACGTGGTTAATTTTACGCAGTCACCAGGAAGCCCCGTGGAAAGATGCCCGCAGGGGATTAAGTCCTTTGGAGGCGTCCACCAATGAGGTGTCTATTGAATCCATACATAGTTTTTATAAAAATAAAAATATTGAAAATTGTGTAAAATAGGAAAAATATGAGAACAATTCTTCCGCAAGACTTTACAATCGTTTTTTTCCCAGCGAATTTTATAACAGAGGCTAGAGTCTTTGATTTGGCAACAAAAATTAAACAGCAAGTGGCTCCAGCCAAACTGCAAGTTAATAATATGGTTTCTCTCCCTGACGGAATGCCAGCACCTTTCCCCTTTATTACGGCTTCTTTATCAGCTGGATGGAAAGTGACTATCACTGCAAATAGAGTGGATTGTATATTGCAACAGTTTAATTTAACTGGGAAAGACCTTCCAGATTCTTTTTTTGATTCGTTGGTTCCTTTATTCACCGCTTTATCTTCTCTTTTTCCTATTAATCGTATAGGAGCAGTAGGACGGTATCAGGATATTTCTGAAAATGGTTATGAAGAATTATCTAAAAAATTTTTTGTTCCACATCTGCAAGATAAACAGGAAAAATTAAATTCTCTTGGATTTTATGCCAAACGAGAAAAAGATTGTCTTTCCTTTTTTGATAATTTCCAATTTGTAAGGAAGACTATAAATAAAGATGGAAAGAATATAGACAGCTTTTCAATCACCCGTGATTTAAATACCGGGAAACAGGAGAACAACTTTACAGAGAACACCATGCTGTTTTTCTTTCAGACGGCAAGAAGTTTATTATCTATATCTCAGATAGAAGAGGTTATTTATGGCTCCAATGGAAAATAAGGATGGACAGATTGAGTCATCTACATCTTCTATGCCCCCGGTCATTCCTTCTCCTTCATTGCCAGAAGAGTTCCTCTTTTGGAAAAACAGGATACAAGAAATTTCAGATGACTATCAGCATTTCAAAGAGCAAGTAGAACAACTGGCTGCAATCTCGGATGAAAGACAAAAATTAGCAGAGGAAGCTAACATAAAACAAGTGTACCTGTCCAATAGAATCAAGCAAATAGAACGGAATTTATCACGACAAACTAAAAATAATATTGAACTCTTGGGGATTTTTGTTACCTTATTTACTTTTATTTCCGTTTCAGCTTCAGTAGCCTTGCAAATAAAGGGTGTCTATCATGCGTCCCTTTTTATTAGCGTGTTTTGCTTATGTTTGTTTGCCTTTTTGCATGTTTTTCATGATTTTATTCAAGCCAGCGACCCTCAACGGGGTTTTAAAAAGCTGTGTGGTATTTGTTTTTTTGTATTCTTGATAGCTGTTATTATGGGAGGATTTTGTTGGACGGGGGAAAGGGAAAAATCCTCAACTGAAACTCATGCAACGGCCTCTTTAAAAGGAGAAAATTCATTAACACCTCAATTGAATGTGGCGACTCCTACAAAAATGAAATAAATTTCACTGTACTTTTCCCCGCTGCGGCGGGGATTTTTATTATATACCCCTACTTGAAAAACGCTAAATAATAGGCTATACTCTTACTGTGGGTTGGATAACGGACGAAAGTCCGTGGTGTCCAACCCATTTTTTTGGTACACATCTGACGAAGCCCCGCGACCGCGGGGCTTTTTGTTGCCCCGCCGAGGTTAATATATGGCGGCAAAGAAGACAAAAGCTGCAAGACTTACAAAAAAACAGGTCAAATTTTGCAAAGAATACTTGCATACTGGCAATGCCACAGAATCGGCTCGTCGGGCAGGATATTCCGCTAAATCTGCCTATTCTATTGGTGCAGAAAACCTGAAAAAACCTGAGATTCAAGACGCTCTTTCAAAAGAGGGCGCTAGAAATGCTGCCAAATTTAACTACACGCTAGAACAGCATGTGGAAGAACTGGACCACCTCAAGGCCCTTGCTTTGGCCGCGGGAGAGTTTTCCTCAGCCGTAAAGTGCGAGATAAGCAAAGGGCGCGTTATGGGCTTTTACATTGAACGCAAAGAAGTTGCGCTTGATATGGAACCGCGCAATTTTGTTTTTGAAATAGTCCAAGCAAAAAAGTGATAGTGCTATGCAAGTAAAAAAATTAACTTGCACGACGGTCTTTGAAAAAAACTACAAAAATCCGGCGCCCACCATTGTAAATGTGGGAAGCGTGCGCTCTAGCAAAAGTTATTCTATACGGCAATGCCTCATTGCGTATGCATTGCAATATGCGGGATTGCGTATTGGTGTTTGTCGCAAAGTTGCTAGTACCTTACAACACAGCGTAATCAAACCATTTGTTGCCGCTTTAGTCGATTTTAACGTTTATGACAGGGAAAACTTCAATAAAACAGAACGTTATTATGTGTTTGATTTTAAGGATGGAAATTCGGCACAAAGCGATATTTTGTTTTTTGGGTTGGACGACGTGGATAAGATTAAATCCACGGAATTTAACGTTATTTGGTTGGAAGAAGCCACTGATTTTAGCTTTGATGAATACAGCTTTTTGCTAACCCGTTTAAGTGCCCCAAAGCCAATAGGATGGGAACAGAACCAAACGATTTTAAGCTTAAATCCAGGCGACGCGCGGGGGTGGATAAAAACAAAGCTCTTGCCTCAAAAGGGCGTGTGTTTGATTAATAGCACTTATAAAGACAATCCCTTTTTAAGTGAAGACTATATAGTCAGTTTGTTAGCAATGAAAGAGACCAATCCCAGACTTTACAAAATGCTTGTTTTGGGCGAGTGGGGACAGACGGAAGGGCGGATATTTGAAAAGTGGCAGTTATACGATGATGAAAGCGCGCCTAAAGAATTTGATGGCACGGTATTGGGATTGGATTTTGGGTTTAATCACGCCACGGCATTGGTACAGTGCAGCTTTAAAGAAAACGAGGTCTATTTGCGAGAACTCATTTACAAAACGCATATAACCAATACAGAGTTGATCGCGCTTATGGACGCCCTAGGGGTGCGCAAAGACTTAAATATTATAGCCGATAGCGCAGAACCGGACAGAATCCGCGATATAGCCAATGCCGGGTATATTTGCTCCGGAATTAAAAAGACTACCGTGCTAAACAGTATAGATACCGTAAAAAAGTACAAAATTTTTATTCACAGAGACAGTAAAAATTTGCAGTACGAGTTTGAAAATTATGAGTGGAAGAAGAATTTAGACGGGCAGTATTTGGACAATATAGAGCCCAATAAGCAACGTGATGATGGTATTGCTGCTGTGCGCTATGGCGTTCAATTTTACGACACTACGGCGAATGCTATGACGCTGGTGTATTAAAATTATGATGAAGATAAAAGAAAAACTGCAACGCTTTGGAAGAAAATTATTAGGCATTAACGGCGATGTTTCCCCCTCCGGCTGGGTTACTGTATCCGGCACGGCATACGACGATGAGCGTTTGCGCAATAGCTTTTTGGAAGCCAATATCCGCGCCATATCTACGGCGTTTTGCAACGGGGAAATCCGCCTGCACTCTGCCGACGGGGAGGAAATCCCCTACGAGCGCAAGGGTGTAAATCCGCTTTTGGATTTATTGTATCAGCCCGCGCCGTTCCTTACCGAAAATTTGTTTAAACAAATCGTAAGCGCGCAGTTTTTAGTTTACGGCGACGTGTATATTTTGAAAGACGCGCGCAACAACAGCGGTCAACCCACGCGCTTAATCCCTATCCCCGCCCCGTCGGTGGAAATTATTTACGATAGCCATACAGGTTATCCGGCCCGCTATCAGGTGTCCACCACCAGCGGCTCCTATAACGTGCCCGCAGAAGATATGATGCACGTCTATGAAGGGGTAGCGGATACGTTGTTTGAAGGCAGAAGCCGAGCCGCGCTGTGCACCTTGGACGCAAAAACCATACAGGCCGCCAAGACGTTTAATTTGGCGTTTTTTAAAAACGGAGCCAGCGTGGGCGGGGTAGTTACCTTCCCCGATAATGTCAATCTGTCGGCCCAGCAGCAGGCGGAAATTTTGGCGTTTTTTAATGACCGGCACCAGGGAGCGGATAAAGCGCACCGCACGGCTATTTTAGGTCGCGGCGGCAAATACGAAAGCCACAAGACCAGCCACAAGGATATGGAGTACGCCGAAGGGCAAAAGTTTTCCATGCAGCAAATTTATTCCGCCATGGGCGTGCCGCCCGCGCTGGTGGGTTTATTTGAATACGCACCGCAGTTTAACACAAAAGAACAGCAAAAAATATTTTACGAAACTACCGTCATGCCGATGGCGCGCCTGTTCTCCGACGCGTTTAACGAAAATTTGGTCGGCGATTTTTACAAAAACGAAGATGTTTATTTAGACTACGATTTTTCCAAAGTAAAAGCCCTTGAGAAAGACTGGTCTGTATTGGCCGCCGCCGCCGCACAGCTAACCACGATATGGCCTATTAACGAAGTCAAGCGCGCCTTGGATTTGCCTTTTAGCGACTTGCCAGGCGGGGACGAAGCCCCAGACCCGATATTAAACGCTTTTGGCGGCTTTAGCGCGGGCAAATTACCGCAGGGGTATAAAGGTGTATCCCGCGCGGCAAAACGCGCTCTGCGGCCCAATTCTGCGCAAAGAAGGTTTCATAAAAAAGCCCGCTTGCGGCTGATTGAAGAACAAAGCGAGGTAATGCGCAAGAGCATTACCGACCATTTCAATACGCAGGCCGAACAGGTGCGCGCCTGGATTAAGGCCAATGAAGATAAAACATTTAATTACGATGAGGCTCTGGGAGGTATGACCGCCCAGCGCAATGCACTGTTAGCTTTGAAGGTGCCCGCGTTAAGCGAAATTTACAAAGCCGGAATATTGTTTGAACAGGACTATTTGCAGTTGCTGGACCCCGAAAAAGACTATCGGTTTTTAAGCAAAAAAGATACCTACGACCGCGTGGCCCAATGGGCCCAACAGTACGCTTTCAAGTGGGCCGACAGCATAGAGCGTACGACGTGGGAGCGGCTGGATAAAATCGTCAAAACGGGTATTGCCAATGGCAAAAGCAACCGCGATATTAACAATGTTATTTTGCAATTCTTCGCCGAAGAAGGATATGAGCCCGCCGATTTGATAGCAGAGCCTGCGGGCGACAGCGTGCGGCACGTCAGCATATATGACCGCGTGGGGATAATTACCCAAACCGAAACGCGCGCTACGATTTCGGAAGCGCAGCTGGAGGCATACCGCACCACGCCGTTTGTAACCGGCAAAGAGTGGATTACCACAATGGGCGTTATTGACCACCACGAGGGGCATTTGGAAATGGACGGGCAAATAGTAGGTATCAATGAAAAATTTAAAAATCCGGCAACGGGGCAGGAAACAGAAGCCCCTGGGCAGTTTGGTACGGCAGACCAGGATATTAATTGCCTGTGCGACATTGCGCCGGTGGTAGAGGATTAAAAAATGGACATAAAAAAATACGAAGGGAAGAAAGAGTTTGTATTAACCGACTTTAAGGAGCTGGAAACCGACGGCGTATTACGCATAAGCGGCTACGCCAACAACAAACACATCGCCGACAGATACGGCGATATACCGACGGAGTATAACCGCTCCTACGTCTACGAACTGGAAGAATACCGCCGCAATCCCGTATTGCTTATGGACCACGATCATGATGTTTCGCACATGGTCGGCTCGGTTACCAATATTTTTGAAGATGAAAAAGGGCTTTACTTTGAAGCCGAAATCTCCAACAGCGACCTACCGATAATTAAACACGCGCGTCAATTAATCAAAGAAGGCCATTTAAAGACCGTATCTATCGGCGGTGTTTGGCTCTATGAAGATTTGCAAAATCCGTCGCATTTGACGCTGGCTAAAATCTTTGAAATCTCTCTGGTGGCTGTTCCGGCGGATACCTATGCCGTATTTGCGCCTAAAACGCCCGCAGAGCCTGCGAAAAGCGCGGCGCGTATGGACTTGCGCTCGGCGTTTGGAAAATTGGCCGTATTTGAAATGAAACAGAAAATAAGCAAATTTGAAGCAAAATCAAAACAGCCCGATTTTGGGCAAGGAGCGAAGAATGGATAAAGAAAAAACCGCACAGGTTTCGCCCGAAGAGAACGGGCTGAAATCTTTGACCGAAAAATTGGACACCGTCCTGCAAGCCGCTGAAGAAGCCAGCGCGAAGGCCGCAGAAGCCGATGCGCGCGCCAAAGAGGCGGAGAAGAGAGCGCAGGAAGCGGAAGCGAAATCCGCTAAACTGTCCGATGAACTGACCGCCGCCAAAAACGCGCACGCGGTTAATTTCACACCGAAAGCGCAGGTAAAAACCTTTGAAGAAAAAAGAAAAGGTTTCCGCGACTTTCTGACCGACGTGAAAGCCGCGCGCTTTGGCAATGTCAAAGCCGCGTTGCAGGCCGGAGCCGTTACCGGCTCTTATTTGGTGCCGACGGGCTTTTTGCCCGAAGTGTTGGATTTACTGGGCACCAATGACGACCTGATTGCGCAGGCGCGCCGCTTGCCCTGGGGTATTGAAGGCGACAGCCGCACTATCCCCAACCTGGTAGCCCGCTCTACCTGGGCCTTTGTTGGCGAAGGCGCGGCTAAACCCGTGAGCAATCCGACGTTTGGCGAAATCACGCAGAAGCTGGCCAAGCTGTCCTGCATCGTCGTCGTTACCGATGAACTAATGGACGACACGACCATTGACCTGCCCGCGCTGTTTGCCGAACAGGCCCGCGCCGGCCTTATTGATACGCTTAATGACTGGCTCTTTAACGGCGACGGCGACGACCGCGACGGTATTTTAGGCGCGTCTGGTGTGCAGTCCCCGAGCGTGACCGGCATTACCGACTTGCTCCTGCTGAAGCAGGCCGTGCCCGTGTTCGTGCAGCGCAGCGGCAAGTTCTACCTTGACAATGCGCTTTACAACGAACTGGCCTCCATGGCCCGCATTAATGCGCCTGCCTGGCTCTATTACGAAGAAGGCAAAATGCGCGTGGACGGCAGTGAAGTCGTGGCCCTGGACAGCGACCTTATCGGTGCGCGCGGTGCCGTGTTCGGCGATTTGAAAAACGTCATCTTCTCGCCGAAAAACGAGTTTGCTATCCGCTACAGCGACGTGGCTACCGTTGTGGAAGGTGAAAGCCCGTCCCAGACCACGCATCACCTGTTCCAGGAGAACAAACAGGCTTTCCGCTTTGAAATGCGTGCCGATATCTCTGTCGTCGGCTCCGTCTGGGCGAAAGCCACCGTGCCTGCCGCTGTGGGCGCCTAATCGTGTTTCATAGGCAAGGGCGGAGTTTAACCGCTCCGCCCACCTAAAAGGAAAAAAATTATGACTAAAAATTTTGAACTGAAAAAATACAAATTCAAAGAGGCGGTAGGCCCTTACAAGGCCGGAGCCATCGTCGTGTTTAAAGACGTTGACGCGAAAGCGTTTGAAAAGTATATCGTCCCTGTAGACGATGTAAAAGAAAAAACTATCCGCAAGGCTGATAAAAAATAAGGGGCTTTTATGGCGGGGGAATACATACTTGATTTGGAAACGGTAAAAGAAATTACCAAAGCGAAGGACGACGCGCAGGCCGCGGCGCAGATAGGGGCCGTGCAGGAACTGATGGAAGCGTATTTAAACGTTACCTTCATTAAGCGCGACATCGCCGACGAAGCGGTAACGTTGCCGTACAAAAAAATCAGTATTATTTCCCCGCAATACGCGCCGATAAATTCTGTCAAAGAAATTAAAGTTTTGCAAAGCGACGGCAGTTATCAGGCGGCGGCGGATATAAAGTATTCAATCGGCAAAGAAACCGTGCAGATATTGGCGGGCAGTTTGTTTGTGCCTGGTGTTATGCCGCGCCCTGCGGGGCAAATTGCCGCGCTTAAAATCAGTTATAACGCGGGTTTATACGATGACTATACGCAAGCCCCCGCGCTGTTAAAAAGCGCGGCACAAGGGCTTTTGGGCTGGCTTTACGCAGACCCTTACGCTATGGGCGGATATTCTTCGGAGCACTTATCCGATTATTCGTACACAAAGGCGGCTCTGGTGCGCGGCTTGCCCGAAGGCATTGCGTCTATATTGGATAAGGTGCGTTTATGAGTTTTGGCTCTTTGCTTAACGATACCTGCAACATATACGCCCGCGTGGAAAGCGTGGACGAAGAAACGGGCGAGCAGATTTTTACGCAGGAACTTGCGGCGGAAAACGTGCCCTGTGCCTTTCAAAATGGCTCCGGCGCATTAGACAGAAGCGGGCGGCTGGTAACGGGAAGCAATACGGACAGGCTCTATTTATTCCCGCCGGATTTTGAAATTTTAAAAACGGTGCATATCGTGGAAGTACGCGGAGCGAAGTTTCGCATCAGCGAAGTGAAAGATATGGGCGGGCGCAAAAGATATTTACGTTTAGACTTGGAGCGGGTAGCGTTGGATGATTAAATTGACTGTTAAAGGACTTAACGAACTGGTCCGCAAGTTGCAAGAGGAAGAGCGTAACGCGGTTTTAGCTATGACGAAAGCGCATAGCAAGGTAGCCGCAGATGCTGCCTCCAAATTAAAACGCGGGCTTTCTTTCCGCGCGGGCCGGAGCCCGAAGGATAAGAACTATCAAAACAGCCCCGCCGGCTCTTTGCCCTATGCGCATACATTGCGCTTGCGCGACAGTATCGGCTATAAGATTTTGGCTCAAGGCCGGCGCGTTTTTAGCGAAGTGGGAAGCGGAGCCGGTGCCTCGTCGGTGGAGTATGCGAAGTATTTAGAAGGCCGCAACAACGACGGGATACGCCCGTTTTTATGGGCGGTAAAAAACGATTATAACCCCGAAAAAATAAATAAAAAATTTTGGGAATATTTTAAACCTTTATCGGGCGGTAGCGGCAAATGATTGAGAATATCGTGCTTAAAGTGTTAAAAGCGGACAGCGCACTGGCGGCGTTGGTAAGCACGCGCATATACCCCGATATGGCGCAGGTTAAAACCCTGCCCGCCGTCGTTATGAGCGCGGACGAGCCGACCAGCCCGATTAATGAGCCGTGGGCGTATACGCAAAATTTGACTTTTAACATATACGCAAAAACGATAAAGAGCGCGCAGGACGTGCGAAATCGCATATACGATATACTCCAGCAGTACGATACATTCTTTTGCGCCGATTTGGCAAAAAGCGGGATTATTATACACGAGGCGCACGCGGTAATGGGCAGTGTGTCTAATCATTTCCCGCTTGACACCGAGCAGGCGCAGGAAAAAGTAGTTTCGTTTGATTTTTATTTCACAAAATGCGCCTAAAAAAGCGCAAAAAGGAGCGAAAAAATGGCAGGAACACCTAGCAAAGAATGTCAGAACATTGTTCTTTCGGGCATTAAAAAAATGCTCATTGCGCCATTGGGCGCAGAGAAAACCGCCGCGCGGGACGTTGGCTTTACTAACGGGAATGTCACCCTTACCGCCGCGTTTGAATACGCGGACGTAATGGTAGACCAGTCGCTAATCCCCGTCCGCCGCATTGCCACCGCCGTAAATTATAACTTTGCGGCTCCGCTGGCCAGCATGTCTTTGGAAAATCTGGCTATTGGGCTGGGCGTTGAGTTTGGCGAAAATGGACAGGCTACGCTGGCGCAGGAACGCTACTACCAGGTATGGCTGGAAACCGACGGGCCGGTAAACGACGAAGGCGAAAAGGCCGTGCGGGAAATCTACTTCCCCAAAATTGCGCTGGGCGGCACTACGGAACTGGCCTTCTCCCGCACCGATGCGCAGACGGCAAACCTTGAGGGCGTTATTATCAACTGCCCGACCGAGGACGGAAATGCAAACTTTTTGCAGATTACGGACACTTACCCCGAGGCGGCCTAATGTTCACATTCAAAAAAAGCAAAAAGGAATTGGATATTACAGACGCGATAAATCGAAAGAAAGCGACTATCACTATCGGCGGCCAGCCGGTAGTGATAGAAGCCTTCAAATTATCTAAAGCGTTGGAACTGATAAACATTTTCGGCAAAATGCCGGATTTGATTAAGCTGGCCACCGCCGATTTGCCCGCGTTTAACCGTCTTTTGCTTGCCAATTTGCCGCAAGTGTTGGCCTTTTGCGTGCCAAACGCAAAAGATATAAACGCCGATGATATCACGCTGACGGAATTTGCAGATTTGATTTTGGCCGTTTGGGCCGTCAATGATATGGAGCGAATAGTTTCAAATTTTACGACGGCGGTGCAGTCAATACCAAAAGCAACGCAGGTTTTGGCTTCATCGCCAAAATCATAAACGAATTTTTTGGGAAAAGAATAGATGATTTAACACTTACGCAAATAAACGCTTATGTTTTGGAGTACGTAAAAGCGCAGAAAGCCGAAGCGGAAGCGATTAAACACGCGGGAATAAAGACAAAACATTTAACGCCGCAAACGCCGTTAAATGCGTTTAAGCAAATGGGCATTAAGTTAAAGGTAAACAAGGGAACAGATATGAGTAGAAACTAAGACTTAAAAGAGAGAATCCCAGCTAAAAAATGGATTAAAAGACCTCCAAAAACAAGCGCCTCTATTTTTTCCATAAAAGAGGATTGTCCCCAGTCTTTACCATAATTAGCTTTAAATATGTCGTTTAGTGTCATATCTATATTGTAATTGATAGTAAGGATTTTTTCAATGTCAGAAGAACAAAAAACAATAATTAGTATTTTTTCCATTTATGACAATAAAGGCGATATAGCAGCTCAAAAAGGAATGGAAGGCGTTGCTAAAAAAGCCGAAAAAGTAGGCAAGGCTAGCGTAAGTGCCGGCAAAGAAGGGAGCAACGCGTTCAACCTTTTACAGTCAAGCATTGCTCGGGTTGCGGCTGCATTTATGGCGGCTAAAGGAATTATTGAGTTCTTTTCTTCCAGCGTAAGCGAATACCAAGAGCATGCGCGCAACGTTAATATGTTGGCGGCGGCCTTTCAAAATGTGGGCTATACAGCCAGCGGGGCTATGCAGCAGGCGTTGGCGTTTGCCGACGAAATGGAACGCTCTACGGGCCTGGACGGAGAACTGTTTATAAAGGGACAGCGCGCATTGGCTAACTACGGAGTGGTGGGCGCGCAGGCGCAAGAGGCTATACGCGCCGCGTTTGCGTTATCGGCCAACCAAGGAATAGCGTTTGAAAGCGCTTTGCAATTGCTTACCCGCGCCGCCGCCGGAAGTACGGCTACATTAACGCGATACGGCGTTGTATTGGGCGAGAATGTAAAAGAAGGGCAGGAATTTGAAGCGGCGGTAAAACAAATTAATGAGCAATTTGGCCCGTCGGCACAGGCCGCTATAGGAGATACTACGGCCAAAATGGGCGCGTTGCGCGAAGCCTGGGGCGGCTTTAAAGAAGTAATCGGTCAGGGCTTAAACGAAGGCCTTGCCCCTGCCGTGGAATGGCTGACGGAGGCTATGTTGTGGCTGCAAAAGGCGTTTGTGGCCGGCGGCAATTCTTACGACTGGTTTTTGGGAATTATTCAAGCAGGTACCGCCGGAGCGCGGGCCGTTATATTAAATTTTGCCGATGTGGCCTTAAAAGCGTTTGGCAAAATCGTGGAAATCGGTAACAAATTGCACCTTATCCCCGACGGTGTAGCAGAGGCCGTGAAGAGCGCGGAAGAATGGATTTCGCAGGCTGCGGACAACGCGGAACAGCAAACGGCAACGCTAAACAGAATGCGGCGGGGAATTACCGAAATTTGGCCCGCAGAGCAGAAAATTACTGAAGAACAAAATAAACAGTTGGAAATCCAGGCCCAACAAATAAACGCCGCGCGCCAAAAGAAACATCAGGCGCAGGGCGAAGCGTCGGCGCAGGGCGAAGTTACTAATGAATTGGAACGTCAGCAAAAAATTTTAGACAATTTAGGGCTTTCTTCTTCAAAGGATTTAAAGGGATGGAACAGAAACGCCGATAACAGCGAGCCTGGCCCAACGGGCGCAGAAATATTCGCAGGCGGAGACAGCGACCTGGGCGGCGCGGCGGATGCCGTCGCACAATATGACGCGGAAGCGGAACGGCTGGAAGAGCTGCGCGAACTCAAATTATCTTACATTGAGCAGGAAATTTCTGACGAAACATTAAAACAGGAAGCTCTGCGCAATTTGGAAGCGCAGTATAACCAGCAAAAACTTGAGAACGACAAAAAGCAGGCCAAAGCGCGGCAACAGGTCTACGGTACGATGTGGTCGGCCCTCTCCGGCCTTGCCTCTTCCGAAAATAAAAAAGTAGCGACTATCGGCAAAGTAGCCAGCATTGCGCAGGCCACAATGTCCATGTTTACGGGCGCGGCAAAAGCGTTAGAACTTCCATTCCCCGCCAACCTGGCCGCAGTGGCTACCGTATTGGCGCAGGGCGCGGCTCTGGTGCAACAAATTGAAGCGGTTAAATTAGCCAATGGCGGCCTTGTGCGCGCCGTTACGGGCGGCGTAAACGCGGTTATTGGCGAAGGCGGCAGCGACGAAGCAGTACTGCCTTTGGACAACACGCAGGCTATGCGTCGTATCGGAGGGGCCATTGCAGAAGAAAGCGACGGCCTGGGCGGCTCTGTGGTGGTAAATGTCAATATCAATGCTTCCGGTGGATTACAGCCGTTTTTGGAGCAGCTGACCGAGGCTACGCAAAACGGCGTAACGGAAGCGTTACGCTACGCCAACGTGGCCGTTAAGGCGGGTAACGCGCAAGGGGGTCTTACGGTATGATTAAGCGGCCTTTCATTTTTTTAACACAAGACTACGGCAAAATGATTTCAAACGGGAGCGGGACGGACCTGTCGGGGCAGTTATCCAATATCAATATCCAAAGTTTCCCTTACGAACTGACTTTCTTCTTTACAGACCGCTGGGGCAATATTACCAACCGCAAAGTAGATACGCTGATATTGCAGGATACTACGCTGGTCAACGCTACCATATCCGCCGCCGACAGCACGGGCAATTACAATACGCTTTTTACCGTGTCCGGCAATACCGATAATACCTTTATGCTCAAGGCCCAGCAGGCGGTTACTACTTCATCTTTGAAGATAAGCATAACGGCGGACGGTAACCCAGGCACCGTAACCGTTGGGCGGCTTATGCTGTTTGGATACATATGCGACCTGTTCGCGCTGACGGACGCGACGTTTAAAAAGGATACCAACCAGGGCAGCTACCGGCTGGTGTCGGGCGATATCGTGTATTATGGCGACTATGACAAATTGAGGACGAAGTTAAAGACGGAGAATTTGCCGGAGGCGCAATTTAAGGATATTACCGCCGCCGTGGACGAGAGCAACCAGCTGACCATGCTCCCGTTTTACGATGATGAAATCGGCGGTATATACGAGTGCTACGCCGACCCTGAATATTCTTTCTCACTGGACAGAAAAACGGGCCTGTATGCGCTGGATTTGGAGCTTGAAGAATTATGATTACACTTCCGGCGGCGTTGGCCGCAAAATTAAAAAGCAATGATTTGCGCGGGATAAATCCCATTGTTTGGCTGTACCGCAATAAGTGGGACGCGCAGGCCAATACTTTTGCGCCTGAAACTACGCCGATAGACATTACGGAGCAGGTTATTAAATGCGGCACGCTTTCCACCAAATTGGACGTGGGCGAAATTAACGAATACACGGCTAGCAATGTAACATTAACGATATCCGACCCGCAAAATCATTTTGTAGAGGGTACGCCTAAAAGTTATTTCCCCGAGGGATATCAAATTTATGGCTCGCGCATTGAGCTATACGCGGGCACCGATACCAACAATATGACACCGCTGTTTTACGGTGTTATCCGCTCTTTGCCTAACCATAAGCCGGAAGAGTACCAGCAGGATATATCCGTCGTTTCGGCGTTGGAACTGTTGGACGACGTGGAAGCGAAGGATTTTTCCACGCCGTACACGGGCGAAAAATTGACGTTAGACCACAGAGACGACGACGCGGGGCCCGTTTACCGCACGGCCAACACGGGCGTGGGCGGCTTTAACGCTGTTTATGCTAACGGCTCCGTACTTGTGGAAGGTGTGGACTATGAGGTTTCACAGCTGGGCGAATATTTAAAACCCGCCCTTGTGGAAATAATCAATGAGGAATTTTATTCTGCAACTATTACAGCGGATTATTATTGTTGGCGACGGAATTTGACCGTTGAAGAAATTATGGGCGGACTTTTAGACGTTTCAAAATGGCCCGACGATAAAAGAGATATTCAACACGTTATTTGGAACTCTTTGGTGCGTCAGCCTTTATCGGCTGATGTTCGCTTTGGCTTGGGATACTATCAAAATGACGAAGGAGAGTATATCTCAAACTGGCTGAATGTCCGCGATAACGCCTGGGCCAATACTACGGCTCGGGATGAAAATACCTACACACGCCGGAGCGTTTTTTCTGCAAATTGGGAAACAGAATTCACTTTACGGATTGATGACTTGAGCGGTGCCACATCTGGTTTTAACGGTTCCTACGCCGTCGGCTCCGGCACGTCTAATTGGCTTCACGGGATAAATAACGGTATTGTTATCGCCGCCGTGCGCGTGGATAACCAGGCTCCTAGAGGGCTTTATATAGGAGTTGGAAGGGCCGTGAATGCGAATTTAAGTTACAGTTATAGGACGGACGTTTATTCGCCAGTTTCTTATTTAGAAATAGCCGTCAAAATTCGCAAAATTAACAATCAAATTACAGTGTTTTTCGGCGGGAAACAGGTAGCTCAGTTTAACAATGCAAATTTTAACGTTGACCGCGAAGTTATGTATGGCTCGCGAAACCAAAGAATAAGCAATTTAGGCCAGGTTTGGCGAATGTTGGACAGTAACGGAAACGCCGTCAGCCCCGATTTAAGCACGCCGTCAATAATTTCCAATGTTTTGGAATTGGGAGATGAGGGCGGATACTGGGGGGCGGTATCTGCGACACTAGAGGGCGAAGGCGGGCAATATCAAAATGAAGTTTTTATATCTTCCGACGGACAAAATTTTACTTCGGCGGGAAATTTTGATATCGGAAGCGACATAGGTCGCTCTGAAAATTATTTATATTTCGCGTTAAAAATCAGCTCGCCTCCGCCAGCAAGTTTTAATATTTCAAATTTAATAGTGTTCAAATATGCAACGGGTATGGTCATTGACTTCATCAACCTTGAAGGACAAACCGTGTTGGAAGTTATCCAAGACCTGGCCCTTATAACAGGATACGAGTTTGGCATAGACCGAAACAATGTATTTTTCTTCCGCCCGCGCCAAACGAGCACGCAGCCCGTCGCGGTTTTAGACGAACTGGAACTGGTAAAAATTGACACGGTAACGCGCAATTTTAACGAACTGGCTACAAAATTGACGCTTACCTTTGCCGCCGCGCCGCTTGAATTTTACGCCAATACGGGCACGCGCCCTACGCCCGTGGACAAATACGGCGTCATTGAAAAAGAGATAGATAAGCCGCAGTTAATCAACTACGATAACCCCGAGCTGGCGCAGGCCATAGGGCCGCAGTTATTGGCTATCTATTCGGAGCTCCCGAACATTATAACCTGCACAGGTAAATTAAACTTGGCCTTGGAATTGGGCGACATCGTCAATTTGAAGCGGGAAATGCCGCTGACGATTAACCCCGAAGCGAGCGATTACACGAAGTATGAAGGTCTGAACACATTTTACCGCGCGTGCAAAATTACGGGATTAAACTACGATTTCCAAAAGCGGCAAATCAAATATACTTTGCGCGACGTGAGTAACAACAACAATGCCCCGGTGCGCAATTTTTACGAATACCAAACCAAATTCCCGACGCCGTTGGACTATAAGGAGTAGCCTATGAAAATTGATGATAAAGTGGACGCAGTATATATACCCGATAGCCCTAGCCGCATTAAAGCGACGGACTACAACCAGATTAAGAACGAAATACAGGAGTGTATCACCCTTGCCGGTTTAACGCCGACGAAAGACGTGATTCAATTGCCGGAAGCCCTAAAAACGCTTACCCAGCAAAGCGGCGCGGAAGAAGTGGCCAAAATTGAAGCAGCTGGACAGGAACAAACGAGTTCTATAAATTCTACTGGAGCCACTCAAGTACAAGCAGTCAATGCTGCAGGAGAAGCTCAAAAAACGTTGGTGGAAAACACTGGTATGACGCAAATATTCGAGGTACAGGCGGCAGGAGAAAGAACCGTATCTCTAGTTGAGCAGGCCGGTGCAGACGCGGCTCAATTAGCAAAAGATTGGGCTATTAAAACAGATGGGCCAGTTGCAAGTGGGGAATATTCTGCCAAAAAATATGCTCAAGATGCCGCGCAAAGCGCCACGGCTATTAATCCAGATACGTACGTCAAAAAAGCTGGAGACACTATTGCTGGGATACTTCAAATTAATGCAGTAGGAAATGAACTTCGTTTTATACACCCTGATTATCCTGATTATTTGGGGTTCATCAGAAGAAGCAACGAAAGTCTTGTTATTGGAACAAAAAATTCTGCTGGAACTTGGTTAAAGTCTTTAACTATAACAGATGCTTCTGTTTCCGCATCAGTGCCTTCCCCCGATGCAAACGGAAATGAAGTAGCGACTGCAAACTGGGTGCGGAATTTGATTTCTGGACAAACTTTAGTAAAAGACTATATCATTGATAGTTATTCTGACGACTCAGGTAACTGGTACCGCGTATACAAAAGCGGCTGGGTTGAACAGGGGGGATATGTTTCTGCCGTTGCACAAGATTATCAAACCTATGTACACACATTCATTAAACCATTTGCCAGCACGAATTATTTCTTTAAACATATTTATATAACGAACAATGTAACAACTTCTCCAATATACTTAATGAATATATCCAATCCGACAACAACAAGTGTTACATTGTACAACTATGCAAATTTTGTAACAGGTTTTAAATGGTACGCCTGTGGGCAAGGAGCTTAAATATGGAATTTGAAATCGGACAAATTGTAGATAAAGAAAATTATACGCAAGCCGCTATTTGGTGCAATAAAAACGGAGCGCACATTGAAAAGCAGGGCGAAGATTATGTAATTATGGCTAATCCTGAACCAGCAGTTCCTACGGCCGAAGAACAGGTGCGAACCAAAGAAGCGCAAACGGGCCTTACTCGTGCGGTGAGGGAACTGGTGCTTGCGGAAGGCTCTGGGGCTAGCGAGTATGTAAAGGCCAAAGCAAAGGAAATAGAGGCTTTAGCCGCGCCGCTTCGGGAGGCCGACCAATGACGCCGGACTTTTTTAATGCCGCGTGGAAAATCGCTGCCCTTGTGTTTGCCGCTGGCGGAATGTGGAGCGAGCTGCGGGCCATCCGCAAGGACATCGCCCGCCTGGAAGCCAAACAGGACAAATATAACACGCTCCAGGAGCGTGTCGCGCGCCTAGAAGACAGTTGTGCCAACGCACATAAGCGCATCAGCGAACTGCATTACAACCGGAGGGACTAATATGGATTACGAAAAATTGGCGGCAAGGATTCGCAAAAATGAGGGACTTTCCCACAGACCTTACCGGTGTTCGGCCGGCGCGCTGACGATTGGATATGGGCATAATTTGGACGCCAGGGGGATTTCCAAAGAGGTGGCCGAACTACTTCTCAAGCAAGATTTGGAAATTGCGGAAAAGCAGGTTAAAAATGCTTTCATTTGGTGGCCCAAAATGGATGATGCGCGCCTGGGCGTGCTTATTGAGATGTGCTATAACCTGGGCCTTTTGGGGCTGGTAGGTTTTAAAAAGATGTTAGCGGCCGTGGAAGCGGGCGATTATAAGCGTGCGGCCAAGGAAATGCTGGACAGCAAGTGGGCGTTTCAAGTAAAGGGCCGCGCGGTGGAACTTTCCAAAATTATGGAAACCGGCGAGTGGTAAATAAAAACCCCGGCACATGGCCGGGGAATTGTTCTTTGAAAATTAAGAAGAGAAGAAACAGAAATAATTAGCTGATTTTCGTTTGATCAGGTAATTCAAACATTCCTTGTTCGGGAAGGTTCTTGTTAAGAATCCTCTTTTCTTCATTGGCTTGTTCGGTTAATAATCGTAAGCGTTCAAACTGGGAAAGCCCCTGTTTTATTAGCTCAGCGTTTTTATGTTCTAAATTGCTGATAATAGCTAACTCGATAGCAGAAGCATAATCGCGAATGTTTTCTGTTTTTTTGCGATTTTTATTTTCTCGTCTCCAGTCTGCAGCAGTTTTACCAAACATTGCCATATTTACAACATCGGCTTCTTTTGCATATTCGAATCCTTCTTTCCATTTGGGAACATTAATTAATGGAAGAATATGGTTTTTAATTGCATCCGTTTGAAGGCGATAGTTTACTTTAGCAAGGAAACGACCTGTTTGCCATTCTACTTTTGCTCTTTCTGCTTCAATGTATTTTAATCGTTGAAATTCCTTGATGATATAAAGTTTTAATTCGGGGCTGAGCCAACTGGCAAATTCTAGAGCAATGTCATAGTGGGCAAAAGTGCCACTTCCGTAGCGTCCGGTTTTGGCGTAAATTCCAATGGCATTAGTTCGTTCAACCCACTGTTTAACGCTAATATTAAACCGGTTTACTCCCGACTCATTTTTAATCCCCTCGAATTCGTGGGGATTAAAATTAATGTTGTTAATACTTTCCCATACTCCGAGAAATTCTATGGTGTTTTTATTTCGGAGCCAAGAATGAATAAGGACATCAATTCCTTGAGAATTTGTAGTAAATTTTTTAGCAATATCCGAAATACAAATATATTCCGAACCTTTTTCTCCGGATATATTGCGGAAAGTAATGTTTTGAACGGTTAGTTCTCTCGTGGTGGATTTTGGGGTCATATCAACTCCTTGTTAAGATATTTTGGCAAAAATAGTCACTATTTGCAAGGATGTAAATAATAAATAAAAAGGAGCGAAAAAATGAACATATATGTCTTACTCTGCCTCGCGGCGGTAGCCGTTGTGGGGCTTATTGAATGGGTTAAGAACTTGGTAGAAAAGTTTTTGACCGTTCCCGGCTGGGTGTGGTCTGTGGTTGTGCTGGTGGCTTCCATTGGATGCGGATTTTTGGCCGTATATGGGGCGGACGCGACGGCGCACACGCCGCAAATGGCTGTGCTTTTCGGGCTGGGTGTGTTGGCTCTTTCGCAAATTGGCTACGATGGCTTGAAAACGGCGATTATTAAACGCGCCGAAAAAGCGTTGGGCGTAGACAGTGAAAAAGTTAATTAGAATTACAGCCCTGCTCGTAATAGCGGGGCTTTTGTTTTCAAACTGGTGGCGCGGGCGGCAGATAGACAAACTGGCGGCCCAGTCCGGCACGCTTTCGGACAGCCAGGCCGCTCGGGTTGTGGTTAAGGATAATAAGCTGACAGCCACGGTAAGGCAGCCGGACGGGAGTGTTAAAACAGAAGTGAGGTATCTGCCACCGGAAGGCCACGCGGAAGTGGTGCAACCCACGGACGGGCCTACGGAAATCAGCGTAAAGCGCGCCGGTTTTACTTTTCGGCCGGCTGTGCAGGGGTTGTTGGGCAAGGAGTTAAAAGCCGGCCTGGGCGCGCGTTTGGTGTACTTTGACAGATACGGCGCCGGCGTGGGGCTGGATACGGATTTGGAAGGATATTTGTTTGTGGACCGCCGGCTGGACGATTTGACGGGCTTTCTTAAAAATACCACGGTCGGCCTATATGGCGGCCGCGGGCGGCTGGGTGTGTTGGTGGGGGTGTACTTTTGAGGTGCCCGCAGGCAGAATTTGACCGCTATTTGAGCGAGGCTATCTGTAAAAAATATGGCCTTCCGTGTCGCGTGGCGTGCAGAAGCTGCCGAGAAAATATCGGTAACTGACATGTAGGATATTTTTATTTTGCACCTTAAAATAGAAATTAAGTGGCGATTATTTCTACAATTATCAATTTTCTAAAAATTGATAATTAGCTTCCAAAAATCGGCCCAAAAATGGAAGCTAACGAATTAGCTTCCAAAATTAGGTAGGCTGGGGGAATTTATGACCAAAGAAGAAATCAAAGCGAAAATCAATAAGTTAAAATCCGAACAAACTGCGTGCCACGGCACCCCCTGCGAGGTGTACAGCCGTGTGGTTGGCTATCTGCGCCCGGTGCAGAGCTGGAACAAAGGCAAAAAAGAAGAATTTAAAATGCGGGAAAAGTTTAGCTGGGAGTGTTAGTTATGCTGACATTTTGCTGACACGGCTACTGTCTATTATCGCGCTTGTCGCGTTTACCGCGATAATTCTTTTCTGACGAGAAAACGCCTTTTTTATATTTTTAGACATAAAAAAGAGGGCCTTTGCAGGCCCTCTATATGGTTTCCGGACTAGGACTCGAACCTAGAATGACTGGACCAAAACCAGTAGTGATACCATTTCACCATCCGGAAGTAAATTGTTTCATCACAGCTAAAGCAAGATGAATAACGGAAAATCTGTGCTGAACCCTTATTGTGCGTCTTGGCCGCTTTCTGCGGCGTTTAAGTTATAGTTGGAATCGCCGCTTGTTTTCTGGATGCCTTCAGGATTCTTTTTTAATTCTTCCTCGTAGGCTTTCAAAACATTTTGCTCCAAGTATTCCCGAAATTCCTGATTAATTGGGTGAACCATATCTTTATGGGTACCGTCGGGCAATTTTCGGGAAGGCATACAGAGAAACACGCCTTTCGTCCCTTCCACAACTTTCATATTGCGAACTACGAAGGAATCGTCAAACGTTACACTGGCGAACGCTTTTAGGCGATCCTCCCCCATAAGATGTATCCTTATTTCCGTTATTTTCATCCTTTAAGCTCCTATGAAATGTCGTAGAGAAAACTATCCGTTCCTCGTTTTGTAATTTATTTACCAAATCTTTTGCATCCTTTTCAGTTTCAACTAAAGCAAAAACCGTGGAGCCGGAACCGGACATTAAAACTGCATCTGTATTTGTTTTTCTCAAATCGCGCAGCACATTTCGTACAGAGTTTGTAAAAGGAACAACGCAATCCTCCAGCCGGTTGAACAACAAATGTTTCCATCCGGCCAGCGGATAAGCACATCTTATATCTGTAATTAATTTATCTAAATTAGAGCGGTTTGTCAAGATTTCTTCTTGAGAAGGAAGTTTTAACCGGGCAAATACTCCCTTGGTGGGGACGACCGTGTTGGGATATACCAGTACCAGCCACGGAAGCGGCCCCGGGGCGGGAACCGGCGTTAATTTTTCGCCGATGCCTTCCCCTTTTAGGAAAGTTTCTTCATACATAAATACCGGCACATCCGCCCCCAGTTTGGCAGCGGTGTTGAGCAACAGATTTTTATCTTTTTTAAATAACTCGCACAGCGCCAGCAACACGCCCGCCGCATCCGAGGATCCTCCGCCCAAGCCGGCGCCGGTGGGGGTATGTTTTTCAAGCTGCATGTTGATTTTTGCCCGAAGGTGGAAATAATCCAAAAAAGCCTTCGCCGCCCGGCAGGCCAGATTGCTTTCATCCGCCCGGAGCATCGGGCCGACGGGGCCGGTTAATTGTAACGAAATTTCGGTTTGCTCGGCCGGTTCCGCTTCCAGCACCAGCGTATCGCCAAAATTTATTTTGGCAAACAGCGTGGCCAATTCGTGGTATCCGTCCGGGCGTTTGCCGGTGACTTCTAAAAATAAATTTACCTTAGCAGGGCAAAAGCGTGTGGTCTTCATTTGGTTGTCCTGTCCGTATTATGCACCAAAGAGCCCCAATGGTATTCTTCCGCAGAGAGAAGTTCGCCGTTTTCTGCATAAATGCAGCGGCGCCCTTCCAAGAGGCCTTCGGTATAGAATTCTTCCAAGCGGGTTTTGCCGCTTGCAAAATAGCCAAAGCGTTCGCCGTCCAAACGGCCGTTGTTGTAATTCTCCCGGTACCATAAAGATCCGGTAGGAAAATACAGCAGCCGTTCTCCCTGGCGTTTTCCGTCTTCATAATTTTCTTCGATTTCTTTGCAGCCGTTTGGATAGTACGAAATGCGTTTGCCGTTTAAACGGCCGTGTTTATACGTTTCTTCTTGGCGCAGGGTGCCGTCCTTTTGCGTAACGGTGCGGCGTCCTTCCAAAAACGAATTTTTATAGGTGCACTGGGCGTGGAGCATATCATTTTTAGTGGGATTAAAATACTCCGCCGTCCCCTGCAAAATACCGTTTACATATTCTTCCTGCGACAGAAGAACCCCGCTGTCGGAGTAGCGCTTAACGGTGCCGTTTAATTTATTGCCTTTGTAATGCGCTTCCGTTTTGACCAGGCCGTTATCGTTAAATTCTTTTACTTCTCCGTCGGGAATTTGTCCCAAAATTTCCAGGGTGGCGCCGTTGGAAGCAAGGGTTTCTTCCGCCACTTCCTGTCCGTTGCAATAAAAGGAGTTGGTGTTTTTACTGCTTTTTAATACGGTTCCCGGGTAATTGCGGACGGCTTTTTCTTTCTTGGTTTGTACATCCGTCGGCGTGTTTAAATTGCGTTCTGTAATGCTTACTAACTTTCCGTTTTCGTATTGTTCGCTGTAGGTAACGGTGTTGTTGGTCAGGTTAATGACTTCAAATTTGCCGTTGAGCTTTCCGCCCAGCAGGTTTTTAATGGTGGCGGAGGAAACGTTGAATTCTGTAATTTCTCCGTCAGGAAGTTCGCCCGTTGTGTTGACGATGTTTTGTTCTTTATCCAAAAATTCTTTTGCCAGCGGAATCGCCCGGTAATACGTCCGGCCCGAAGGGGTGGAAACACAAATAATTTTTTCTTTCATTCCAGTTCTCCTGTCGCTTGCACTCATTTTACAATACTTTTCCTGTTGCGTGTTGGGAATCTCTTTTTAGGGAAAGTCTTTTCTTTTTCTAAATTTTTGTTAGAATGCTTTTAAAGAGAATTTTATATTAAAATTTTCTTTTTATGTGCTAGCAGTGATTATAATCAACTAGAGAGGAACTCCTGCGTTTACACATAAAAAGAAAGCATTTACGCTGACCGAATTACTGGTAGTTGTAATAGTAATTGGCGTATTGGCGGCCGTGGTGCTTCCTAAATTTAGCAAAGTGATAGAAACGCGCAAAACGACGGAAGCGGAAGAACTGATGGCGGCTGTTCGTATTGAGCAGGAAAAACGTTGTGCCTTGGATAAGGATTATATATCGGATTTGTCCAAACTGTCCGATATTGTGCCTTCCAAAGAGACGAAAAACTTTGTTTATAATGCCAGCACTACCGGCATCGAAGCCCAGAGCAAGGGAAAATATGGCTATACATTAAAAATGCCGTCCTATAGAGACGGCCGGCTGTGCTGTGAAAATGAAGAAGAATGTCTGAAACTAAACAAGGACTATCCGTTGTGTTCAGAATTGATTGCCCGGGCGGATTATCAAAGCGGGGAAGAGTGCGCCGGTTAATCGCTGAGCATTGCGTGTGTAGGCTCTTCCACGCAAAGTTGCGGATGCCAAAACAAGGGCACGCAAACCCGCACCTGCGATACGACTACCGGAAGGTGGAGTTCTTGGAGCACGTGCAGCGCTCCCTTAATCTGCTCTTGCACGGCCGAAAAACCTGCCACTACGCAGCGGTGTAACTTTTGCGGTACTCAAACGCGCAGTGTAAGCTGTGATTCTGCCACGGGAGAGTGGTCGGTTGGTGCCTGGAGTGCGTGTGATAAGGTGGCCTCCGACTGTTTTAATTTGGTCTGCGCGGAAGGCACCATTCAAAATACGAATACCGCCTGTGGAAAATGCGGTGTGATCCAGCGCCAATGCGTAAAAGGGGATTGGGTGGAAAGCTGTGTGAATGAAACGGGTGTGTGTACTCCCGGAACGTTTACTACGGAGGGCGGCAGCCGTTGTTCCAGCGGGGGATTTGCGCAACCAGGCTCCGGACTTGTGGTTTCGCGCCCTGTTACCGGCGGCATGGAAGTAGTAGGAAGCGGGTCTTCCAGCAATCTAAAAGATCCGTCTTTAAGCAGCGGAGGAACCACCACCACGCAACCCGTCCTTGCCTCTTATTCGGGCCGTTATTGCAATGACCAGTGTTCGTGGGAAATTTTGCCTTGTAAAAATACAGGCGGAAGCTCTGGTGGAGGGGCCTCGGGATGCTCTTCCAAGACGCGGGAATTTACCAATATGGATGCAAATTCCAATTTCCAGCGTTGTACGGTTATAGAACAGACCTGTAATTCTTCCAGCAGCTTATTGCTTGATACGTTGAATTGTACTTCTGTTACCGGTTCCGGATTATAACTTGAAAGCCCCGTTTTAACAAACGGGGCTTTTTTGCGGCTTTACAGGCAAGAGTCCTTTGTTTTTCTGGGTCTTTTGGCCCTTGACAAGGGGGTTTTTGTCTGGTAGTCTAAAAATATAGCAGATTTGCTAAAATATAATTTACATTTTAGCACGAGGTGTCAGAAAATGAGCGAAGTTATTTTGAACGATTCCAATTTTGAAACGGAAGTACTTAAACATAAAGGGCCGGTGATGGTGGATTTTTGGGCGACGTGGTGCGGCCCGTGCCGTATGTTGGGCCCGGTGGTGGAAGAAATTGCCAATGAATATGCCGGGAAAGTAAAAGTCTGCAAATTGAATGTGGACGAAGGCACGGACACCAGTTCCAAATACCGCATTACCTCCATTCCTACCATTATTTTCTTTAAAGACGGCGAAGTGGTCGGCCAAACGGTGGGATTGCAATCCAAGGCGGCTTTGCAGGAAAAACTGAACGCCTTGTTATAAGGATGGCGATATGAAAAAAGTTATTCTCTCTGTATTTGTTGCGGTGGCGGTATTGGCTTGCGCGCAGCTTGGCTTTGCCCAGCAGGCGGGCGCTTTGCCGAAACTGACCAGCAAAGCCTATGCGTCTATGAAAAAAGACGAGGTGTACGTGGTGTTGTTTTCCGCTCCTTACTGCGGGGGATGCCACTTGGCGCAGCAGACGCTTTTTCCGGCGCTGATGAAAAAATACGCCTCGGAGAAGAACGTGCATTTCTACGTATTGGACGTGGAAGAGGACGTTGCCGCGGCTGACGGTACGTTTTTAAAAGACAAATGGGGCATCTTGTATCTGCCTACGTTTGTAGTGGCCTATAACGATGCCGTGATGTATTTCAAGTCCGGCTATTCGGATAAAATGGAAGCTGCGTTGACGAAAGAAATCAGCACGCAAGTAGATTCCTTGAAATAGTTCTTTTCGCCCGCCCTCTTTTAAGGAGGGCGGGCCGTTTTCGTTCCCCGCCTTTTTTCCCTTATGAACAATTTTTCTCCCCAGTTTTTTTTAATTGACGCACACGGTTTTCTGCACCGCAACTATCATGCTTTGCCGAAGTTATCCACTTCGTCGGGGCAGGAAGTGGGGGCGCTGTACGGGTTTGTGCGGTGGCTGATTAAAATGCTGCGCGAGCAAAACCCGGCCTATGTGGCGGTGTGTTTTGATTCCCCGGGCGGCTGCGCGCGGCGCAAAGCGCTTTTGCCTTCGTACAAAGCAAACCGCAAAAAACCCGATGACGCGTTGGTCAGCCAGCTGAATTTGGCGCGGGAACTGGTGGATACGCTGGGGCTGAAAGTGGTGGCACAAGACGGCATTGAAGCCGATGATTTAATGGCGTTTTTGGCGTTAAGCGCCGCCAAGCAACAGGTGCCCAGTGTGCTGGTAACGTCGGACAAAGACGTATATCAATTTTTAAATGATTGGATTCACATTTGGCCTTCCGGCGGCAAAGACGGCTTTAAAGGGCCGGAAGCCGCGCAAGAAAAATTTGGCGTAGACGTACCTTTCCTGCCGGATTATTTTTCTATCGTGGGGGACGCGGCGGACAATATCCCGGGCGTCATGGGGGTCGGCCCCAAAAGCGCGGTGGAGTTGATTCACAAATTCGGCCACTTGGAAGACATCATCCGCGCCGCCCAAAACGATAACCCCGATTTAAAACCGGCCTTGGCCAAAAAAATTCTGGCCCATGAGGGGGAGGCTTTGCTCTCCAAACAGCTGGTGGTGTTGGATCCTAATTTGCAAATGCCCTTTTCGCTGGAAGATTACCGCGTGCGCACCCCGGATGCCGAAAAACTTTCCGCGTTGTTTGCGCATTACGAATTTAAAAATTTGCTGGATTTTTTCCAAGCGCCCCGTCCGGCGGCCGCTGTCGTTGCGCAAGAAACGCGGGTGGAGATGTCCCTGCAGGACGTCTTAAACCGGGCCGGGCAAAGCGGGGCGGTGTTTGTGCACACGCAGGATGATTTTTTGGCGGTGGGATTAAACGCCCGCGAGGCCGCGGTGGTGCCGCTTAGCGAAGTGGAGCCGTGGGAGTTGGACGCCCTTAAAAAAATCATAGAAAACGACGCCGTTGAAAAAATCGGTTACGATTTAAAACTGACCCTGCGCGAGCTGGATATCAACGTGCACGGGCAGTTTATTTCTTGTTTTGACGGACGCCTGGCCAAATATCTGTTGGATCCGTCGGGCGATTTAAGTTTTTCCGGTGCGTGTTTGGAGTATTTTTCGGCTACCGTCAGCGAGGAAGACCCCCGTGCGCTGCTGTGGGAATACAACCGTTTTATTTGGCCGCTTAAGGAACAACTTACCCAAAAACTGCAGCAAAGCGGCCAGTACGAATTGTACCGCACGCTGGAACTGCCGCTGATGATGGTGCTGTCGGATATGGAGTTTGCCGGGTTTCGCATTGATCCAGGCTGGCTGGAAAGTTTTAAGGCGCTATTGGAGCAGGAAATCGCCCGCCTGCAAAAAGAAATTGACGGCTACGCCGGTTATCCCGTCAACATTAACTCCACCAAACAGCTGGGCACGCTTTTGTTTGAAGAAATGAAAATTCCGCCCGTCAAAAAAACCAAAACGGGCTATTCCACGGATGAAGCGGTCTTGGAGCAAATCGCCCAAACCCATCCCATTGCCCGGGCCATTTTGGAGTACCGCGCCAATAATAAACTCAAAAGCACGTATGTGGACAATCTGCTTTTAATGGCGGACGAAAACGATAAAGTGCATTCGTATTTGGATCAAACGGGCACGGTAACGGGGCGTTTGTCCAGTTCCAGCCCCAACTTGCAAAATATCCCCGTCCGTACGGAAAAAGGCCGCCTGCTTCGCAAAGCGTTTTGTGCGGCGCCGGGGAATGTGCTGTTAAGCGTAGACTATTCGCAGATTGACCTTCGCGTACTGGCGCACGAAAGCCAGGATCCGGTGCTGATGCAGGCGTTTTGGGACGGGGGAGACATCCACACCCAAACGGCCGCGCAGATTTTTGGCGTGATGCCGCTGATGGTAACCGACCAGATGCGCTCTAGTGCAAAGGCAATTAATTTTGGTATTATTTATGGACAGGGCCCCATGGGCCTTTCCCAATCGCTCGGCATCTCCATGCGAGAAGCAAAAGAATACATAGACAATTATTTTAAAAATTTCCGCGTGGTGCGGGAATGGATTGACAAAAACATCGCTGCCGCCCGCCAAAACGGATATGTAAAAACCATGCTGGGCCATGTGCGGTATCTGCCGGAGTTTAATATGGGTGTAGGGGCAATGGCTTCTTTTGCCCAGCGGGCCGCCATCAACACGATTGTGCAGGGCGGGTCGGCCGATATCATCAAAAAAGCGATGATTGACGTTTTTACCGCTTACCGGGGGACGCCCGTCCAAATGACCATGCAGGTGCATGACGAGCTGATTTTTGAATTGCCGCAGCAGCAGTTAACCGAAGCGGCGGCCCACATTAAAGAGCTGATGCAAAACGCCGTGCACTTGCGGGTGCCGCTTTTGGCCAGTGCAAAAGCCGGCAAAAATTGGTACGAGCTGGAAAAACTGCCTTTATGAATTTACGCGCTAAAGATAAGCTGGTGGTGGGACTTACCGGCAGTATTTTAAGCGGCAAGAGTACGGCCCTGTCGTACTTTGCCCGGAACGGGGCCGGGGTCATCTCTGCCGACGAGCTGGTGCGTCAATTGTACCAAGCGCCGGCCGTTCAAAAGCAAATTGTCCGCTGGTTTGGCTCGTGCAAGCCCGCCGAAGTGGCGCGCTGCGTATTTGCCGACGAATCCGCCCGCCGGAAACTGGAAAAGTATTTGCACCCAAAGGTGTGGGCGCTGGCGGCCAAACAAATCAAGCAGGCCCCGCAGCCCATCATCGTGTTTGAAGTACCGCTTTTGTTTGAAGCGGGCTGGAACCGGAAAACCGATTTAACCATTACCCTGCTGGGCGACGAGCGTACGCTCCCCGCCCGCTTAAAAGCCCGGGGCCTTACCTTGGCCGAATACAAACGGCGGGTGGCCGGGCAGCTGCCGGAAAGCGAAAAAGTGCGCCGGGCCGATATCGTATTGGCCAACCGGGGCAGCAAAACCGATTTGGGGTTAAAAATCAAACGTCTGTGTCAGGCGTTAAACACTATTTACGCATTGAAGTAAGGAGCAAACATGGAAGAAATCATCCCGCAGGAAAAAACCGCAAAACCTGCCAAAGAAACCAAGCCGGCCAAACCGGCCGTCGCCGAAGAAACCAAAACCCAACGCCCGGCCCGCCCGGCCCGGCCGATGCAAAAAAACACGGCGGCCGCCGCGCCGCGCCAGCCCAACGGCGCCAAACCGATGGATGCCCGCGCGCTGAATAAATTAAGCATGCCGGAACTGACGAAGCTGGCCGTCAATTATAATTTGGAAGACATCTCCGGCCTGCGCAAGCAGGAGCTGATCGGGCGGATTGTGGCCGTACAGGCCAAGCAAAACGGCTCGGTATACGGCGGGGGTGTGCTGGAAATTCTGCCGGACGGCTTTGGCTTTTTGCGCTCGGAAGAAAACAACTATTTGGCGGGCGCGGAAGATATTTATGTTTCTCCTTCCCAGATTAAACGCTTCGGCCTGCGCAAAGGCGATACGATTGAAGGCCTCATCCGCCCGCCGAAAGACAACGAACGTTTCTTTGCCATGCTGCAGGTGCAAAAAGTAAACGGCGTTGACTCGGACAAAGTGTACAACCGCCCGCTGTTTGAAAACTTAACGCCGCTTCACCCCAACGAACGGTTTACCTTGGAACTGGATAAAAACTCGCTTACCCAGCGCGTGATTGATTTGATTGCCCCTATCGGCAAAGGACAGCGCGCGCTGATTGTGGCGCCGCCCAAAAGCGGTAAAACGATGATTTTGCAGGCCATTGCCCGCTCCATTGCGGAAAATTACAAAGACGCCGTATTGATGGTCTTGCTTATTGACGAACGCCCCGAAGAAGTAACCGACATGAGCCGCAGCGTAAAAGGCGAAGTCGTGGCTTCTACGTTTGACGAACCGGCCGACCGCCACGTACAAGTGGCCGAAATGGTGCTGGAAAAAGCCAAACGCCTGGCCGAACAGGGCAAAGACGTGGTGATTTTGCTGGACTCCATTACGCGTCTGGCCCGTGCGTACAACACGGTGGCGCCGTCCTCCGGGCGGGTGCTGACGGGCGGTTTGGAAGCGACTTCGCTGCAAAAGCCCAAACGCTTTTTGGGCGCCGCGCGCAATATAGAAGAAGGCGGCTCGCTGACGATTATCGCCACCGCGATGATTGAAACCGGCAGCCGGATGGACGAAGTGATTTTTGAAGAGTTCAAAGGTACGGGCAACAGCGAACTGTGCTTGGATCGCAAACTCTCCGAACGGCGCATTTTCCCGGCGGTGGACATCAACCGCAGCTCTACCCGCAAGGAAAACCTGCTCCTCTCGGAAGATGAACTCAACAAAGTCTGGATTATGCGCAAGGTGCTGGCGCCGTTAAGCTCGGTGGATGCGATGACGCTGTTGCTGGAAAAACTGTCCGCCACCAAGTCCAATAAAGACTTTTTCAAACAAATGGAAGTGAACGCTTTCTAGCGCGGGGGAAAAGAATTTGCTTTCCCAAAACCCGCAATATATGGTAAAATAAACTATAAGATTTTTAAAGGAAGACTAAAATGAAAGAGAAAATACATCCTACTTACGAATTCGTAGAAGCCGTCTGCGCGTGCGGAAACAGATTTATGACCCGCTCCACGGCCAAAACTTTAAAGCTTGACATTTGCTCTGCCTGCCACCCGTTCTTCACCGGCAAACAAAAATTACTGGACACCGAAGGTATGGTGGAAAAATTCAACAAACGCTTTGCGAAAACCGAAGGCAAAACGATGGTTCGCAAACCGAAAACCGAAGTAAAGGCCAAGGCCAAACTCGTCAAGAAACCGGTTGTCGCCAAAAAGGCGGCCGCCAAGAAACCGGCCAAAAAAGCCGCTGCCAAAAAGGCCGAAGCCGAAGCCAAATAGCAGCCGTTTTACAAAAGAGCAGACTGTCCGAAAGGGGGTCTGCTCTTTTTCTTTGCAGTCCCGGGCCGAGCGTCTGCGGAAAGGAATTGTATGGATACCACCAAATACGTAACCGAATTTAAACAGTTGGAAGAAGAACTTGCTTCCGGTCAGCTCTCCAGCCAAGAATTGGCGGAGAAAGCCAAACGCCATGCGTTTTTAAAACCGATTATTGAAAAAGAACAGGAAATCAACGCCGCCGAAAAAGCCATCGCCGACGACCGCGCCATGATTGAAGCCGGCGAGGATAAAGAGCTTGTCAAAATGGCGGCGGATGAGCTGGCGGAACTGGAAGCCAAGCTGCCCCAGCTGCAAAAGGAACTGCGTATTTTGGTCATTCCGCCCGATCCCAACGATTCCAAAAACATCTATCTGGAAATTCGCCCCGGCGCCGGCGGTGACGAAGCCGCCCTGTTTGCGGCGGAACTGCTGCGCGTGTATCAACATTTTGCGCAAACCAAGGGCTGGACGACCGAAATTTTGGAATATACGCCCACCGGCCTGAAGGGGTGCAAATACGTCAGTATGTTTATTAAAGGGGAAGGCGCGTACTCGTGGCTTCGCAACGAGGCCGGCACCCACCGCGTGCAGCGCGTGCCCGACACCGAAACGGCCGGCCGCGTGCATACTTCTACCGTTACCGTAGCCATTATGCCGGAAGCCGAAGAAATTGACATTGAAATCCGCCCGGAAGATTTGGAAATGGAAACCTGCCGTTCCGGCGGGGCGGGCGGCCAGAACGTAAACAAGGTGGAAACGGCGGTGCGCATCATCCATAAACCGACGGGAATCGTAGTTTCCTGCCGCGAAGAACGCCACCAGGGCAAAAACCGCGAAAAAGCCATGGCTATGCTGCGTGCCAAACTGTACCAGATTGAAGAAGAAAAGCGCAACAAAGAAATTTACGACGAACGCAAAGCGCAGGTGGGCACGGGCGACCGTTCGGAAAAAATCCGCACGTATAACTTCCCGCAAAGCCGCGTAACCGACCACCGCACCGACAAGTCTTACCACAACTTAATGGAAATTATGGAAGGCAACATCGGGCCGATTTTGGAAGATTTGCGCGCCTACCGCGTGGAACAAAAATTAAAAAATCTGCAAATTTAACGCCGTTTATTGCCACAGGCCGGACGGGATCTCGCCGTCCGGCTTTTTTACAAGGAAACGTTATGCCGACTATTTCACACGTTTTGCAAGGCGCCGTCCAACGGCTGGAGGCCGCAGGCTCCGATGAGCCCCAGGCCAATGCCCAGTGGCTTTTGGCCCATGTGCTGGGCGTAAGCCGCACGTGGGTGCTGGCAAACGGGGGGGAGCCTTTCCCCGCCGACAAAGAAGCTTTGTTTTCCCGCCTGCTGGCCCGCAAAGAAGCGGGCGAGCCGCTTTCGCATATTGTAGGGATGCAGCCGTTTTGCGGGCTGGACATCCGCGTGACGCCGGACGTACTGACGCCCCGCCCGGAAACGGAAGAATTGGTGGAGCGCTGCGCCGCACAATTTGAGCGGCAGGGCCGGTATACGTTTTTGGATATGTGCACCGGCAGCGGCTGCATTGCGGTGGCTTTGGCAAATAAATTTCCAAACGCGGCGGTCTTGGCGGTGGATATTTCGGCCGCGGCGCTGCGCGTCGCGCAGGAAAACGCCCGCCTGCACCGCGTGGACACGCGCATTCAATTTTTGCAAAGCGATTTGTGGGAAAACGTCATGGGCACCTTTGATCTGATTATTTCCAACCCGCCCTATATTCCCACGGCGCAGCTGGCGGGCCTGACGCGCGAAGTAAAACACGAGCCGCGCCTGGCGCTTGACGGGGGGGAAGACGGCTACGCCGTTACGCGCCCGCTGTGCGAAGCGGCGGACGGATACCTGAACCCCGGGGGGCTCTTGGCGCTGGAACTCTGCCAAGGCCAGCCGTGGCCGCTGGCGCGGGGGCTGATGGAAATCGGGTGGAAGGCCGAAGTAAAAAAAGATATATTTAACATAGAGCGGTTTGTATTTGCCCGCAGGAAATAACTTTTTATTTTTAGGAGATCGTATGGACAGATTTATTATTCACGGCGGAAAAAAACTACACGGAACCGTTCACATAAGCGGCAGCAAAAACGCCGCCCTTCCCATTTTGGTAGCCACTTTATTGACTGACGAGCCCTGCGTTTTGCACCGCGTTCCCAATTTGCGCGACGTGCGCACCACGCTTAAAATTTTGGAATACTTGGGCAAAAAAGTGGAGTATAAGGACAATACCGCCACCATCACGGCCGACGGTACGCTCAAAAACACCCTGCCGTATGAACTGGTCAAGCAAATGCGCGCGAGCTTTTGGGTGGCGGGGCCGCTTTTGGCCCGGTTTAAAACGGCCGAAATTCCGCTGCCCGGCGGCTGCGCCATTGGCGTGCGGCCGGTGGATATTCATTTGAAAGGATTTGAAAAACTGGGCGCCGAGTGCGAAACCAAAGCGGGCAACGTGATTTTGCGGGCCCGAGAATTGACTCCCGCCAAAATTGTACTGCGTTTCCCCAGTGTGGGCGCCACGCAGAACCTGCTGATGTGCGCGTGTCTGATCCCCGGCGAAACGGTGTTGGAAAACGTGGCCAAAGAGCCGGAAGTGGACGACGTAATTGCCTTCTTAAATAAAATGGGGGCGGATATCCGCCAAGGCGAAAAAGGCCAGCTTATTGTGCACGGCAAAACGGCCCTGCACGGGGCGGAACATACGGTAGTGGCCGACCGCATTGAAACGGGTTCCTACGTGTTGGCGGCGTGCGCCACCCGCGGGGATGTTACCGTCAGCGGCTGCGTGCCGGAGCACAATTCCATTTTATGGGAAGACCTGCAGGAAGCCGGTTTTACGCTGGATATTCAAAAAGACGCCATTCATGTTCTTCCGTACGAAGGTGCCATCAAGCCCGTGCGCGTGCGCACGGCGCCGTATCCCGGGTTTGCAACCGATTTGCAGGCCCCGTGGATGACGCTGATGACCCTGTGCGACGGAACGGCGGAAGTGGACGAAGATATTTTTGAAAACCGCTTTATGCACGCCCCCGAGCTGGTGCGGATGGGGGCGGATATCGTTACCGAGAAAAGCGTGGCGCGCGTAACGGGGGTAAAGGAACTTTCGGCCGCCCATGTGCAAGCGTCCGACCTGCGCGGCGGAATGGCGTTGGTAATTGCCGGCTTGTGCGCGCCGGGCGAAACAGAAGTGGAACGCGTGTACCATATTGACCGTGGATATGAAAACCTGGAACAGAAATTAACCGCTCTGGGGGCGGACATCCGCCGGTATAACCCCGATAAAAATGAGTTTTGATATTGTATTTAACTATATTTTAAAACGCTCCGGCATCGGCTGCGGCGCGGGACTGGACGGTTTTGCCCGGCTGTTGGAACGCCTGGGAAACCCGCAAAACCGCTACAAAATTATCCACGTGGCGGGTACAAACGGGAAAGGATCCGTCTGCACCATGTTGGCGCGTACGTTGGAATGTGCCGGGTATAAGACGGGGCTTTTTGTTTCGCCGCATTTGGTGTCTGCCACGGAGAGAATTCAGCTAAACGGGGTGCCCGTTTCCAAACAGCGCTTTTCCCAAGCGGTGCTGGAGGTCTTTCAGGAAGAAGAGGAAGAACTGAATTTTTTTGAGATTTTAACGGCGGCCGCGCTTGTTTATTTTGCCAAACAGCAGGCGGAATACGTCGTGCTGGAAACCGGCATGGGCGGCCGCAAAGACCCTACCAACGTCTGCCGCCCGGTGCTCACGCTGATTACGTCCATCGGATTGGATCATATGCAGTATTTGGGCTCCAGCCTTTCGCAAATTGCTTACGAAAAAGCCGGCATTATTAAACCCGGCGTGCCCGTCATCAGCGGCACGGTCAATCCCGCCGCGCGCGACGTTATTCGAAAAATTGCCAAAGAAAAAAAAGCCCCGCTTGTGTTTGTTGGCGAGGGAGAACCTTTTTACGAATACGCGTATGATTTTGTAAACAACCAAACGGTGCTGCATACGCGCGAGCGGCAGGAGTGGCTGCTGCACGCCTTGGGCAGGCGGCAAACGATTAACGCCTGTGTGGTGTATCAGGCGGCCAAGCGGCTTAAACTGCCCGAAGCGGCCGTCAGAAAAGGGCTGGAAACGGTCGTGCTGCCCGGCCGGTTTGAAATGGTGCGCTTGGGCGAAAATACGTTTATTTTAGACGGCGCGCATAACCCGCAGGCGGTGGAACTCTTGATGGAATTTTGGCAGAAAACGCCTTTTACGCACGATACGGCTTTGTTGTGCGGGTTTATGAAAGACAAGGATTACAAAAAAATGCTTTCCCTGCTGTGCCCGCATTTCAGCCGGATTATTTTAACGGTGCCGCCCAGCGTGCGCGGCGCGGGGGAACCCGATTTGCTGGCGGCTTTGCCCAAGCAGGCCAAGGTGCTGTTTGAACCCAATTGGAAGAAAGCCTTGGCGCTGGCCCGCAAATCCCCGCGGATACTTTGCACGGGGTCTTTCTATTTGGTGGGCGCGGTGCGCGGCAAACTGCCTGTGCCCGACCACGGATAAAAGCGCGTTTTGCCGTCAGAAAACGGGGTTGACAGTAGCGGGGCGTTTGTGGTTAAATTAAATGTAGAGATTTTTTAGACGGGGAACCAGCATGGCGTTAGACAACAATCAATACGACGGACACGGGGATATTGCCCAATTTTTGGAAAAATTTAAAGAACAAACCTTTGCGGCGGCCTCTTCGGCCGACAAAGGCTACTCTCCCCGCGAGGGATCCGTCCCCGCCAAGCCGGCCCAGTACGAGCGTTCCTTTGAAAAACTGGAAAAGAAAATTGTGGAACTGGAAGAACGCTTTGAAGCTTCCGCCACGCAAAACCAGCTGATCCTTTCTGAATTGGCCCGCACCCGCGAAGCCATGGAGCGCCAAAAAGACAAAGACGCTTTTTTGGAACATCTTTCCCGCACCATTGCCAACTTAAAAGCCAGCGTGGAAAACCTTTCCCGCGCCCAGCAGGAACGTTTTGCTTACCGCGAGCCGGACGTGCAGCGCAGTTTTGACCCGGTTCCGCCTGCGTTTCAAGCGGGGGACGAATCTCATACCGCCATTTATCATTACCAGGCCAACGCTCCCCATACCGGCCGCACGCATGCCGAACGGGAAGAAAAAGAACGCATTATTACCAGCCTGCGGCAAAAAGCTTCACAGTTAAAAGCCGTCAACAGCGCTTTAGACCGGGAAATTAAAAAAGCCCAGCAGGAAAAAATGGAAGCGCTTAAAAAATCGGCGGAGCAGGCCAAGGAAATCCTTTCCCTGCGCGACCAGCTGACCGCTGCTGAAGAACGTTTTAAATCGTTTGATTTTGAAGGGCGCATTATTTCCATTAAGCAGGAATACCAGCAAAAAGTTTCCAGCTTGGAAAACCAACTGCAGGCCATGTCCGACACGTGCATGAAGCAAGTGGAGGAAATAGAATCGCTGAAGGCCGAAAATGTGAAACTGCATAAAGCCGCCGCCGAAAAAGAAGAGGCGTTGGCCCGCCTGGAAGCGAAAGAAAAAGAATTGGTGGCGCTTAAAAACGAAATGGCCCAGCTGGCAGACAACAATTCCAAACGGGCGCAAAAACAGCTGGCGGTATTTTCCGAGCGGCTGCGCGCCTTGGAAGGCCAGCGCGACGGTTTGGCCGCCGAGTTGGAACAGGCGCAGGCCTCGCTGGATGCCGTACGGCAGGAAAAAGATTTGCTGGAAAAGAATTTCAAAGAATTGGTTGAAAAAATCAATAATAACGATGCCGTCATTGAACAGCTGAAGCACAAAATTGAGGTTTTGGGCCAGCAAAACGAAGAACTGACGCACCACAATGAAACGCTTTCGGAACATAACGCCGCCCTGCAAAGCGCCAACGAAACGCTGTCGCGCGAAAAAGCGGAAATGACGGCCCATACCGAACATTTGGCGCGCGAGAAAGAATCCCTTTCTGCGCGGGCGCAGCAACTGGAGCAGGAAAGCGCGCAAATGGCAGAGCGCAGCGAGCATTTGACCCGCGAAAAAGAACAGCTGGCCTCCCGCGTGGAATTTTTGGCGCGGGAAAAAGACACGCTGGACATCCGCACCCGCCAGCTGGATTCGGAAAAAGAGAATTTATCCAAAAATGTAGAAACGCTTCACTTGGAAAAAGAAGCGCTGGAGCGTGAAAAATCCGCCCTTTCCCTGCAAAGCACCCGTTTGCAAAAACGAACGGAAGAGCTGGAAGGCGAGAAAAAAGAACTGGCCAAAGAAAACCAGCAGCTGCGCAACCAAAGCGCGGCCCTGTTAGCGGCCCGCCTGGTGCAGGAAAAAGAACGCGCCGCCAAGGAAGAAACGCTTCGCAAAGCGGCCGCCGCACGCCCGGCGGCTCCCAAACCGTCTGTTGCAAATGCGCAGCCGGCAGCCCCGCAGGCGCCCGTGCAAACGGCCGCTCCTGCCGCCCCGGCTTTGGAAAAAACGCCTCAAACGGCAGTACCCCTTTCCGAAAAACCCGTTGAAATGAACCAAGCGGTAAAATCCAAGGTGATGACGGAAGCCGATTTGCCCGAAATAAAAGTGGCCGACCCGGTGCCGCAGCCGGAGCCGCTTTTTGACGGGGAGGACTTCTTGGAAAAGACGGACAGTTTTATCGGCAGGATGAAGTGGTCGATCTTTCGGGAAGATAAATAATTTTAAACATTCGGCCTGATGAATTTCATCAGGCCTTTTATAAGAGAAGGTATGTTAGCACTTAATTTAGTGGTTCTATACGGCGGTAAATCCACCGAACATGAAGTTTCCGTTCACAGCGCGCAGACGGTCTGCCGGCTGTTGGCGCAGCAAAAAGACAAATATACCGTTTATCCGGTTTTTATCAGCAAAGAGGGATATTGGTTTTTGCAATCCTCCTGCGGCCCGCAAACCCCAGCGGATCTGCCCATCACGCCGGTTCTGCGCCCGGGGGTACACTTGGCGGCGTTGGACGGTTCGTGGAGCCTGCGGGCGGATGTGGTGTTTCCGGTACTGCACGGCACAAACTGTGAAGACGGTACGATGCAGGGTTTTTTGGAAACGTTACAGGTGCCGTATGTCGGCTGCGGGGTCTTGGCCTCGGCCATAGGGATGGATAAGGAAATTGCCAAGTTAATCGCGCGGGAAACCGGTGCGCCGGTGCTGCCGTACCGCGTGGTTTCCAAAGGCAAGGCTTATGACCAAAAGGAACTTGAAAACTGGGCCGTGCAAACGGGGCTTCCGGTATTTGTAAAGCCGGTACGGCTGGGGTCTTCGGTGGGGGTGCGCAAGGTAAAAGACGTATCCCAGCTAAACGACGCGGTGAAATTTGCCCTGCGGTTTGATACGGATGTGATGATTGAAAAAGGAGTAGACCACGCACGGGAAATTTTTTGCGCCATTTACGGCGACGGCGAAACGGTTAAGTCCTCTGCCTGCGGGGAACTGCGCCACTTGGCCGGCGAATTTTTTGACTACGAAGCCAAATACATTACGGCCGGCGGCTGCGAAACCAAGGTGCCGGCGGATCTGCCGGAGCAGACGGCCCAAAAAATGCGCCAAGACAGCGAACGCATTTTCCGTGCCCTGCGCGGCAGCGGGCTGGCGCGGGTGGACTTTTTGATGGATAAAAACGGCGCGTACTACTTTTCGGAAATCAATACCTTGCCCGGAATGAGTGAAACGAGCCTTTTCCCGCAGTTATTTGAAGCGTGCGGGGAAGATTATACGGCTATTTTAAACCGACTGATTGAAATGGCGCTTGTGCGCCACAAACAAAAAGAAACGCTGGCGTTTTCGCGGTAAAGTTATGGGAAAATTGATAAAACGTTATTTCGCGCTGAACATATGGGTAAAGATTATCTTTTTCTTTTGTCTGTTTGGGGCGTTTGTTAATTTTTTTCTGGTGTGGCGGGATATTGCCGCCAACGGCATTTTGCTGCGCCTGCATGCGGGCTTTTTGGTACTGTATGTGTCGCAGGTGGTGTTTATTTTACTGCACGAGCGCTACGTAAGCGTGCTGGCCGCTTTGCAAGGGCTGCTTGCGTTGCTGACCAATGCGGATTTTACGTTTGTGCCGCTTTTGCGGGGGGTAGGGCAGTTTTATTATTTAGCCAACCCTGTGCCCAGCGTAGAAGCGATGACCGTTTATAAATATGTTTTTGTTTCGGCGGCGTTCACCCTGCAGCTGTTAAGCGCGTATGCGTTATTTTCACTGCTTCCTAAGTACGAGCCCAAAAAGAAAGAGCCGTCGGAACCGGAAAAATAAAATTTTACGGCAATATATAAAATCCCCGGGGAAATTCCCCGGGGATTTTTTTGCTTTTGAATTAGAAAATAAGTCCTGTCCGCGGACGGCGCTATTTAAAATTTTGGTATTTGCGGATGACTTCATCCTTAAACGCCAAAAAGGTGCCGTTGGCAATAGCCTGCCGCGCGCGTTCCATTAAGTGAATCAGGAAGCGGATGTTGTGAATACTCATCAGGCGGTGGCTGGTAAGTTCGGCCGAGCGGTACAAATGGCATAAATACGCGCGGGAGTAGCGGCGGCAGGTGTAGCAGTCGCACTCCGGATCCAGCGGAATGTCTTGGGTGCGGTATTCGGCGTTTTTAATGTTCACGCGGCCGGTGCTGGTCATGGCCATGCCGTTGCGCGCTACGCGCGTGGGCCATACGCAGTCAAACATATCTACCCCGCGTTCAATGGAATTTAAAATTTCCACCGGCGTTCCCAAGCCCATAAAATAGCGGGGCTTGTTTTCGGGCAGATTGTCGGTAACCGCCAGAACGGATTCGTTCATCTGTTCCAGCGTTTCCCCCAGCGACAGCCCGCCAATGCAGTATCCGTGCGTGGGCAGAGAGGCCATATGCTGGGCAGCTTCTTTGCGCAAATCGGGGAAAATGGCCCCTTGGATAATGCCAAATAAAAGCGAATTGCCTACTTCAAAAGAGCCGTCCGCCCGTTGGGTAATGTGTTGTTGGGGCACGGTCTGTTCGTAGGCCTTGGCGGCGCGTTCGGCCCAGCGTTTGGTGAGGTTTAGGGCTTGGCGGGCATCGTGCTTGGAAGGATCTTTTGCGTGAATGCAGACGTCCAGCATCGTCCAAATATCCGAGCCGATTTCGCTTTCAAACTGAATGACGTTTTCCGGCGTAAACAGATGTTTGCTCCCGTCGTGGTGGGACTGAAAAGTTACGCCCTCTTCCTTAATTTTGCGAAATTTGGACAGGCTGTATACCTGAAACCCGCCCGAATCGGTCAGTACACTGCCGTCCCAATGCATAAATTTGTGTATGCCGCCCATTTGCTGCAAGATGGGGGTAGTGGGGCGCAAATACAAATGGTACGTGTTGGAAAGCAGACACTCGGCCCCGGCGTTTTTTAAGTCTTCGTCCGTAAGCGCTTTGACGCAGGCCTGCGTGGCGACCGGCATAAAAACCGGCGTATGCACCGCGCCGTGCTTGGTGTACAAAATGCCGGTGCGGGCTTTGGAATGAGGATCTTTGGATAATATGTGAAAGGGGGAATTCATACTTATATTTTATCATATCTGTCGGGCGGCCCCCAGCGCGGGTTGGCCAAGCTTTTGTTGTTTTGTAAAGGGGCAAGAGTGTGAAAACAGGGTGGCGTAAACGAATCGTGCGAACGGGCCTAGGATGCCACCCCCTGGAAGGGGAACTTTTTCTGCGGCAGAAAAAGTACCAAAAAGACCGCCGCCCCGGCGTCCTCTAAAAGTCACTTTCAAACGGGCCCTTTTACAACGCGCTTCGCTCACACAATAAAAGGGCCGTTTCGTTTGAAAGGCTTTTTAGAAACAGGACAAAGAGGCGGATAAACGGCAACAACACAAAAGGGAAATACTTCTTTGTATAGCAGTGCGGCTCACCTGCTGTTTGGCAAGAGCGCGACAGGGCGGAAACAGTGTGGCGTAAACGAATCGAATTAACGGGTATAGAGTGGGGAGGGGCGGCTCGCCTGCCGTTTTGTTAGTGTGCAACAGTACAGAAACAGTGTGGCCTAAACCAATCGGATGAACGGGCATTGAGTCGGGAGGGGGCGGCTCGCCCCTTGACTCGTTTTTTTTTTTTGATAAATTTTGCGTATGGCAACAATTTATCAAAAATCCTTCCCCGGCACTAAAAACGCCGGATTTACGCTTATAGAGCTCTTAGTAGTGGTATTAATCATCGGTATCTTGGCGGCGGTGGCCGTACCGCAGTATCAGAAGGCGGTTGAAAAAAGCCGTATCAGCGCCTTGTTCCCGATTGCCCGTGCGGTGGAAACGGCACAAAAAGCCTATTATATGGCAACCGGTTCATTCAGTAACGAAATGAGCAACTTGGATATTTCCGTTCCGCTTCCGACCGCTCCCGCCGCGCCGCCCTGTTCGCTGGCGTATCAATCCAGCGATTCGGCCCGCCAAGACACGCAAACTGTGGTTGCGCTCAACAACCGCTCTTCCGCTAAATCTTATTTTGTGGCGGCGGCTCGTTTGACGGGGCCGTATAAATGCTCCGGAATTAAAATTCCGCTCAAGGATGTATCCGTTTTAAAAGAAGGAAAAACGTATTGCTATGAGCACATTGCTCATTTTACGGGAGAAGCCGGCAGTTTTTGCCAAAAAATGATGAATGGAACGTACGTAACTTCTTTTGATTCCTGCCGGTTTTACGAGATTCGCCAATAACAGCCAGTGCATTTAAAAAGCCCCGGGAAACCGGGGCTTTTTGTTGCTCATAAAATCATCATACTGTCGCCAAACGAGTAGAAGCGGTATTTCTTTTCCACCGCTTGCAGGTACGCTTCGTAGATGAAGTCCTCCCCGGCAAAGGCAGACGTCATACACAAGGGCGTAGAGTCCGGAAAGTGGAAGTTTGTAATCAGGCAGTCTATGCCTTTAAACTTATAGCCGGGGTAAATAAACAAATCCGTCCATTTTTTCCCGGGGTGGGTAATGTGGTTTTCATCCGTAAAGGTTTCCAGGGTGCGGGTGCTGGTGGTGCCGCAGGAAAATACGCGTTTTCCGTTTGCGCGTACGGCGTTTAGCGTATCTGCCGTTTCGGGGGAAACCTCGCCCAATTCCGCCAGCATATGGTGCTGTTCCGGCTCGCCGCGCAAGGGCTTAAACGTGCCCCAGCCCACGTGCAGGGTAATGTAGCAGATGTGCACGCCCTTGTCTTTTAACTTCTGCAAGAGTTCCGGCGTAAAGTGAAACCCGGCCGTCGGCGCGGCAATGGAACCGGTATACTTGGCGTAAACCGTTTGGTAGCGGTCTTTGTCGGTAGCAATGCTGGGGGTCATGCCGTCGTGCTTGCGGGCTTTTTCAATATATTGCGGCAAGGGCATCAGCCCGTGAGTGTTGCAGAACGGTAAAATATCCTCTTGGTTAAATTCCAAAACGGCTTCGTTGTTTTCGGTTTTGCCGGTTGCTTTCGCGCGCAGGCCGTCCCCGAAATCCAGGGTAATGCCTTCTTTATAATCCCGCGTGAGCACGGCCCAGACATTCGGTTTTTGCATCGGCCGCACGAGCAGCACTTCTACCTTTCCGCCCGTGGGTTTATGGGCAAAAAGCTTGGCGGGGAAAACCTTGGTGTTGTTGATTACCAAGGCGTCGCCGGGGTTAAAATACTCGTGAATATCGCGGAAAATGCGGTGTTCAATGGTATGCGTGTCGCGGTGGAGCACCATTTGGCGGGCGCTGTCGCGCGGGGTGGCTGGTTGCTTGGCAATCAGCGGGTCTAGGTTTAGTTTTTTAAAACGTTCAAATGCCATAGTAATTGGAGATGTTTTTTATTTCCGATCCCGGATAGTAATTTTTTAAAATCTTTTTGTAATTTTTTCCGTCTTTTGCCATGCCGTTGGCGCCGTCTTGGCACATGCCAATGCCGTGGCCGTAGCCTTTGCCTTCAAAATGTACGTCATTTTTGCGCACGGAAAGCTTGGTGATTTTGCAGCTGCGGATGCCGACGGCCAGGCGGAAATTTCCGCACGGAACGGTTTTGGAGCCTTTGGAGGTGCGGATCGTTATATTGGTGGCGCGGCCCGTGTCGGTTTTGCGGGCGATTTTCAGGCTTTTTAGCGTACCGGAAAGCCCCACCCGCTTGGCGTAATTTTCCACCTTGGAACGGGGGATGTTCATCTGCCATTTGTAGCTTTTGGAGTGGGAATCGGTCTTGCAGGAGGCGCCGGAAAGCGGCTTAATGGAAGCCGCGCCGGGGTTCCAGCTGCGTACGTCGTCCGTACCGCCGCCACAGTTGGCGTGGTAGTAGGTAAAAAACAGTTTGTCCTGATAGGTCAGCACTTCGCCGCGGGTGCCGTCCACCGCTTTTTTGACGGAATCATATTGCTTGCCGCCGCCTTTATACATTTGGCTGCGAACGTCGGAAAACACGTCAAAATTTTGGTTTTTTACGTTTTCCAGCGTCTTTAGCGTGTAGGTGCGCGCCGCTACGGCCTGCGCTTTAAGCGCTTCCAAGGGCCAGGAATGGCTCATCTCGTAGGGAAGAACGCCGTAGAGATACGTTTCCAGCGGGGCGTGCTCCACCAAGTGAAACGTATTGCCGGCGGGAATGATAAAAATTTTGCCGGAGTAAGAATTTTTGTTCCACACCAGCAAGGTGTTTAAAGCAGGCTCCAGTACAATGGTTTTGTTGGCCTGCAGAGTGCCCACTTGGATTTTGCCGCTGCCTAAGGCTTTGACCGATAACGTGCCGGGGGCGGAAATTTTGTATTTTTTATCCAAATTTAACGTATAGATATATACTTTGCCCGTATGTTTGATGAGGGCGGATTTTTGTTTTTCCGCCAGCAGAATGCGGACGGTTAAATCTTTCGGGCGGCGTTTAGCCTGCGGATCTTGGGATTTCGGTTCGGGGGCGCGCGTCAGCGCGGAAGAGTTGATTTGGCTTTCTTTGGCGGCTTGCGCGCCGACGGCGGCACGCTGGGAAGGCACGGCGCACGCGCTGATAAACAGGGTGGCTAGGAACAACAGCTGAAAACGCAATAAGTGTTTCATCGGGTCTCCGGGTTAGAAAAGTAAATCCGTATGTTGTTTGCGGCCTAAGTGGTCGTAGGCTTTGCGGGTGGCCACGCGCCCGCGCGGGGTGCGCGCAATAAAGCCGGCTTTGATTAAAAACGGCTCAATCACGTCCGTCAGCGTATCTACGGCTTCCGAGACGGCAATGGCCAAATTGTCCACGCCTACCGGGCCGCCTGAAAAACGGTCAATCAGCGCTTCCAAAATCCGCTTGTCCACGCTGTCCAATCCTTCTTCGTCTATATCCAGCGAGTCCATAGCCGTTTTGGCAATTTCGCGCGTAATGACGCCGTTGCCCTTTACCTGCGCAAAGTCGCGCGCGCGGCGCAAGAGGCGGTTGGCAATACGCGGCGTGCCGCGGGAGCGCTTGGCAAGCTCCGTCAGCCCTTCGCGGTCGGCCTGGATGGCGAGCAGTCGCGCGGAGCGTTCCAAAATGTCGGTAATTTCCGGCACTTCGTAAAAACCTAAGTTAAACACAATGCCAAAGCGGTCGCGCAGGGGGCCGGTCAACAGGCCCGAGCGCGTGGTGGCTCCCACCAGCGTAAAGCGCGGCACCGCCAGTTTTAAGGTGGTGGATCCGGCGCCTTTTCCGGTGTTGATAAAGAAAGTAAAATCTTCCATGGCCGGGTACAGAGCTTCTTCCACAGCCGGATTGAGGCGGTGGATTTCGTCAATAAAAAGGATGTCTCCGTCGGAAAGTTCCGTCGTCAGCATGGCGGCCAAATCGCCAGGGCGCGCTAGCACCGGGCCGGAAGTAACTTTGATGTTAACGCCCATTTCTTTGGCCAAGATGTTAGCCAGCGTGGTTTTGCCCAGACCCGGCGGCGCATAAAAAAGGCAGTGATCCAGCGCTTCTTTGCGCGATTTGGCCGCCGCAATAAAAATGCGCAGGTTTTCTTTTAATTTATCCTGCCCCACAAACTCGTCCAGCGTGGTAGGGCGCAGGGCGGCTTCCAGCCCGGCGGACTCTTCGGGCAGTTGGGAAACATCTAAAATTTCGTTTTGGTTGCTCATTTTTTCAACACCCGCAGGGCCTCTTTAATAAGGTTTTCAATTTTGTCGTTGGGATTAATGCCTTCGGCATACAGCTTTTCCATGGCGCGGCGCGATTCCGCGGCGGAATAGCCCAAGGCGGTTAACGCTTCCATCACCCCGCTCATGTAGGGGGCTTCGTCCATTACCTTTATTTTGCTTTCGCCCTGTACGGTTACGGCGTCCATTTTATCTTTTAAGGAAGTAATCAGCTTTTCCGCCGTTTTGGCGGTAAAGCCGAAAATGCCCGTTAAAATTTTGGGGTCGCGTTTTAAAATGGCGTTATGGAAATCCGCCACCGAGCGAAGGGCTTTGTTTAAAAATTCCATTGCTTTTTTGGGCCCGGTGTTGGGAATGGCGGTTTTGAACAGAAGCCAGAGTTCTTTGTCTTCTTTATTTAAAAAACCGTACAAGACGGTGCCGTCATAAGGGGAAATGGATTCCGCCACGTACAGCGCCCGTTCGGTGCCGGCCGTCAGTTCCAAAGCCGAGCTGTGGGCCAGGTTTACTTCGTAGCCCACGCCGCCGCACACGATGACGGCCCCGTCTTCTTTGACTTCCAAAATCTCGCCTTTTAAATACGCTATCATACTTTCATTTTACCATATTCCCTTACACTCTCCGATAACTAAAAATCACTCCTATAATGGGGGCTTATACCTTTTTTTTGTAAACGATGAAACAAAAAGTGCCAAAAGCGTCTGCCCTGGTTTTGGCAGAGATTGCGTTAAAAGCGCGTGGTGAGGCTTGAGCCGTGTGGCTCCACCCATCGTGTTAACGGGTATAGGGTGGGGTGCCCCAGCTTTGGCCTTGACTCGTTTTTTTTTTTGATAAATTTTTGCTATGAACAAAATTTATCAAAAACCCTTCCTCGGTGTTAAAAACGCCGGATTTACGCTAATAGAACTGTTGGTTGTTGTTTTAATCATCGGCATATTGGCGGCGGTCGCCGTTCCACAATATGAAATAGCCGTTGAAAAGAGCCGAATAGCTGAAGTTCTTACGGCTTTTAGCAATCTAGAGAAAGCTGAAAAAATGTTTGAAATGAGCAACGGACGCTATACGCGGCAACTGGATTTATTAGATATTGAAATGCCAGGAATTGGGCGCGATATCGGGTATGGGCAAAACAACTGGGAGACTGATAATTATTATTTTTGGGCCGAAGCAGAAAGCTATGGTTGGGCAAACCGTGTGTTTAGAATAAAAGCTTCTTCGAAAAAAAGTAAGAAATATACCTTGGTAATGGATTTGAACCAAGGGGAAAAGAAAATTTATTGTACGGAGTACGCTCCTTCTTCTGGGCCGACAATTCCCGTCCCCGCGGGCCAGCTTCCTGACATTTGCCGCAAACTAGGGGCGGCATCCGACGGGTTGATGAAATTATAAAGATTGTGTTCTTCTAACTTAATAAACCGGCTTTTTGCCGGTTTTATTTTTTTATTTGCACAATAACCGACTTTTTTTGTTTCTGTGCCAATCAAGCAACTTTGGTCTTGTTTTGTTTTTTTTTTTTGATACACTGGTTTGGGCATTAATTGGAAGGCAGTTAATTATTAGACTATAAATAAGCCTTTCAATCAACGCGCTAAGGAGTTTTTATGAAAAAAGGTTTTACTTTAATAGAGCTATTGGTAGTGGTGTTGATTATTGGCATTTTGGCGGCGGTGGCTTTGCCGCAGTATGAGAAATCCGTTGCCAAAGCCAAAGCTACGGAAGCCGTTACGTTATTTAGAAGCATAGCAAAAGCCAAACAGTTGTATTATTTATCCAATGGCAAATACACGCGCGAGCTGGATTCGCTGGATATAGAGGTTCCCAATATCGGGGTGGATTTTGGCTATGGAGTGAACAATTTTAAAGGGAACCACATGCAATTTTATTTTGAAGGAGGAAATTCTCAGACGGAAACAATGATAGGAAAGGCTTACCCAATAAAGGCAACATACAATAATAAACAGTTTGCCATCTATATGAAACTTGTTCCGCCTAATGGAGAGTTAACTATTTGGTGTACAAGTGACTATGATCCCAATTATGGGTTTGGTAATTGGAAAAATTTTGACGCAAGTGCAACGGCCTCTCCCATTTGCCAAGGAATCAGCGGAAAGAAGAACGGGTTGATGAATTAACGTTTTTTGAGTTGAAGTTGTTTGGCGGCCTTCAGTTTTTCCAGGAAGGCCGCTTTTACGTTTATCATTGCGTTTAGCGGGGCTGTTTTGGCGTGGCAGACGGCAATGGCTGCGGCGTCGGCTACGTCATCTGGGGAGGGGGCTTTGTCCAAGTTTAGCGTCAGCTGCACCATCCGCTGGACTTGCTTTTTGTCGGCCGTTCCGGTGCCGCAGAGCATCATTTTAACTCGTTTGGGGGGATAAAACGAAATCGGCTTGCCCGCCAGCTGGCAGGCCAGGATAATCACGCCGCGCGTCATGACCGTGTTGGCCATGGTTACGGCGCGTTTTAAGAAAAAGTTTTGTTCCATGGCCACCTGATCGGGCCCGTAGGCGGCGATGAGTTTTTGCAGTTCGGCAAAAATATATTCCAACCGATTAGGCAGTTCCTGGTGGGCGTCCGTATGAATCAGCCCGCACGCCCGTAAAGACAAAACGGAACGGGCGTCCCTTGTGAGGATGGCCCATCCCGTTCTGTCTAAACCAGGGTCTATACCTAAAACGGTGGTTGTTGTTTTGTTCAAGCGGCCTCTGTACTAGGCGTTGAGTTTGGCGGCCACGGCTTCGTCTATATTCGAGTTGTCATAGACGTTTTTGGTGTCGTCGTGGTCATCGAGCGCTTCAAGCATATTCATCAGCGTTTCGGCGGTATGCTCGTCGGTAATGTTTACTTCCGTATCGGGCAGCATCGTCAAATCCGCGGAAACCGGCGTAATGCCTTTGGCTTCAATCGCTTTTTTCACGGCGTCCAATTCCGCCATGTCCGGGCTAGTGATTACTTCGTACACATCGCCCGCGGTGCGCACATCTTCCGCTCCGGCTTCCAAGGCCAGGTTCATCAGGTCGTCTTCGGAAATGTCTTCTTTCTTGACGACAATCAGCCCTTTGCCTTTAAACATATAGGACACGCAGCCCGCCGTGCCGATAGAGCCGCCGTGGCTGGTGAAAATTTTGCGGATTTCCGAGAACGTGCGGTTCTTGTTGTCTGTCGTGCATTCCACAATGACGGCTACCGAACCGGGGCCGTAGCCTTCGTACGTGATTTCTTCGTACGACACACCCGGCAGCTGGCCGGTACCTTTCATAATGGCGCGTTTTACGTTGTCCGACGGCATATTGGCCGCGCGGGCATCGTCCATGGCTTTGCGCAAGCGCGGGTTTTGGTCGGGGTTGCCGCCGCTCATTTTGGCGGCGATGGTAATTTCTCTTAAAATTTTGGTAAATACTTTACCTTTTTTGGCGTCTACGAGGGCCTTTTTGTGTTTAATACCGGCCCAGTGCGAATGTCCACCCATAGGTACGCTCCTTACTGCAAATTTAGATATTTCTATTTTAGCAAATTTTAAGCCATAGAGGAGAGACTCTGCAGATTTCATCAAATAAAGCGACAAGCGGCAAACGAATGCGTGCGGGCCCGCTTGCCGGCATTTGAGCGGCAAGCATGCTGCGGCCGGCCGTTTTTTAGCGTTCTTTGCGTTTTTAATTTTCCGACGGAAAAATAAGTGGTGTGCTGTAAAAATAAAACTCGGAAGAAGTATGCCCCGTACAGGACTTGAACCTGTACCACCGGTTCCGAAGACCGGGACTCTATCCAATTGAGCTAACGGGGCGTACGGCTATTGTAGCAAACTTTTTAATGGTTGTTATCCAGCGAGCGGGGCTCCGGGTGGATGGTAACCAAGGTCTGCTGACCGAAGGCCTGTTGCAGGGCTTGTTCCATTTTATCCGTTGCGTCGTGCACCCGCTTTAAATTCCATTCGTCCGGCAGGTATACGTGAAATTCCAAGCAGGCATAACCGCCGATTTTGCGGGTTTTAATGCTGTGCGCGCAGGCTTGCGGTTCCGCCTGGCGGCAAACTTGCGTAATTTTGGTTTCCGCTTGGGCGCCCAGGGATTTGTCCAGCAGTTCGTCCGAGGCGCTTTTAAGGATATTCCACGCCACTTCAAAAATAAAGAAACTTACCACCACCGCCGCCAAGGGATCCAGCACCGTCCACTTGTTTCCCAAGAAATATGCCCCGCCGATACCCAACAGCGTGCCGATGGAGCTCATGGCGTCCGAGCGGTGGTGCCAGGCGTTGGCCTCCAGCGCGGAAGAGCCGATTTGCTTGGCCGCTTTCAGCGTGTAGCGGTACAGCCATTCTTTGACGGCAATGGAAAGCACCGCCATCCACAAGGCAATGGCGTGCGGGCGGGCAATGGTGCCGCCTTCGGCCAGGCGGACGATATCCAAAATTCCGTTATAGAGAATTTTGGCCCCGACCGCAAACAGCGCCACCGAGATCACCAGCGTGGCCATCGTTTCAAACCGGCCGTGGCCGTAGGCGTGGTCTTGGTCGGCGGGGCGGGTTGAAAATTTGAGGCTGGCCAGCACGACGATATCCGTCAGCGAGTCGGAAAGCGAATGGACGGCATCCGCCACCATGGCGGAGCTGCGCCCGAATACGCCGGCCGCAAATTTGGCCGCGCACAGGACGGTGTTGATAATCATGCCTTTGACGGTAATCTCGCGGGCAAAAGCAGAACGGGCTTGTAAGTTCATATTTAAATTTTATCATTTTAAGAAAAGTAGCAAAACTAATGTTTTTTTGCTATAAATAATACATATGAAATCTATCAAAAATGAAGCGGCCGCTCACTGCCCCAACCATTGTGAACCTTTTGATGTGGAGTACTGGTCTTTGGTCAGCGCCGACCAAGACCCCGATTTAAAATCCGCCATTATGGGCGGAGAACTCAATTTAGTACAGTGCCCGGAATGCGGCACGTTTTTCCACCACGACGGCGATTTGATTTATTTTGACGCTCCCGCCGAGCTATTGGTCTTTGTATTTTCGGAGAAAGACCGCCCGCGCGAAGCGCAACTGCGGGAACGGATGCAGAAAGATTACGAATTAATTAAAAATACGCTGCTTAAACCGCTGCATATGGACTATCCTCCCATTTGCGTGTTCGGGCTGGACGCGCTGAAAACGCTGTTGCAGCACGAAGAAGTGGAGTCGTACGAGTCCGAAGCGGTTGCGGCAGCCGCCGCCGCTATGGGAATGCAAGTAGCGCGGCTGAAACCTTCATACGCAAGAGCCAATCATTTTCCTCTCTACGTGCCGGCACCGGCTCCCTCCAAAACTGCCAACGATTACGCCGTGGCCGCCAGCAAAGTGTTGAAAAGCGGTCTTAAAAGCTTGTTGCTGCGCAATTTTGAAGACCGTATGAGCCAAGAGGGGGCTTTGCCGCCGCAGGTGCTATGACTGTTACCATACCGAAATCTTACCGGGAGCCGCTCTATACCATTGGAGAATATGCCCAGAAACTGGGCCTGAAAGCTTGGGTGGTGGGCGGCGCCGTGCGGGATTTTTACCTTAAAAAAAATACATTGGATATTGATCTAGCCTTTGACGGAAACCAGGAATCCGTAGCGGGGTTTTGCGTAAAACGCTGGGGAGGCGCCAAGCGGAAGTTTTCCCAGTTCGGCACGTTTCGCGTGCAGTTGGATAACGGCCTCAAGTTGGACATGGTGCGCGCACGCAAGGAAAGCTACCCGCACCCGGGAGCCTTGCCGGTGGTGGCGTTTTCAAAAGAAATGAAAGACGATTTGTTCCGCCGGGATTTTACCACCAACGCCTGGTGCCTTTCCATTTTGCCTAAAAATTTCGGTCAATCGTACGACCCGTTCGGCGCCCAAAAAGACATTGACGCCGGCGTCGTGCGGATTTTGCACGATAAAAGCTTTTTGGACGATCCCACCCGCATGTACCGTGCGGTGCGTTTTGCCGGGCGTTTCGGCTGGCGGCTGGCGCCCAAAACGGAGCGGCTGCTGCAAGCGGCGGTTAAGGAAGAATATCCGCTTTTGCTGACGCGGGAACGCTTTTGTCAGGAATTTTTAAAAGTCTTGAAAGAAAAACGCGTGAAAGAAATTTTTGGCTTAATGGAAAAATACGATATGCTCAAATTCGCCTGGCCGGGGCTTCGTTGGAATGACGCGTTAGATAGCGTTTCTACTCCGGCGGAGCGGATGGGGGTACTGGCGTGTTCGCTGGGGCCCAGCGGAGAAGATTTTGTCCGTACGCTCCACTTGCCCAAAGACAAGGCGCAGGAGATTGTTTCGGCGTGGAAGATTGCGCAGGAGCAAATGTGCCCGCTCGGCCCGCTGTCCGAAATGCAGAAAACCGTTTTAAAAACGGTTTTCCCAAAATTGCCTTTACAGGCGTTGGAGCCGTGTTTCGTGCGTGGGGGGGAGCTTAAAAATTTGGGCCTTTCCGGGCGGAAAATTTCCGGCGCGCTGGGGCGCGTGCGCAAAGCGCAATGGAACGGTGAAATTAAATCCCGGGAAGAAGCAATCGCCTTTCTTACCCGTTAAAGCTGCCGCAGCAGAATTTAAAACACCCCGGCTCAACCGGGGTGTTTTTATAGGGGATAAAAATCCGGCCGGCTGGAAAAACAGCCGGCCGTCGGTTCCTCAGGCAAAAAGAAAGGGAATTGCCTTTCTTTTTGCCAGCTCCGTTTTGGTTTGCTTTAGTTGTATAACCCCAATTAATCATTAATTAAGGCTATTTTTAGTATAACTAATTTAAATTATTAGTTCAAGCGTTTATTAAATTTTCCGTTGGCCGCTTGAAAACAAAGAAAAGTCCGTTCGGATAAAACAGCCTTTATTTATATAAAAGGCTGGACAAATCGTAATAATAAAGTAGAATATGAAAAACGCCCCCCGGCCGGATCGGGGAACATTTACGCTGAAACAAGTTGCACTCGTGGCGTACGGGATTCAGCAAGGATTGACCGAAACAGTGAGAGCCGCTTATGAAGAAAATCCTTGTCTTACTTGTTGTTTTGTTGCTGGAAAGTCAAAGCGTTGTTTTTGGACAGAGCGCCTATCAGTTGGTACGAGTTGCCAAACGGGCTAAATTTAAACCTGTCTCCACCGGAAAAATTACCGGCCATGTGCAAGCGCCGCTGGCCAGTGCTTCTTTGGCGCAGTATATCTCCAGCCTGCGCAAACCAACCTCCCTGCGCACCTATACTCAAAATAGAACATTTGCAAACAAATTAGGCACCGTAACCGTTCCGGAAATTCATATTGAGCTCTCTTTCCCGGCGCCTATTCTTCGCAGCCCTTCCACGTTATGGGGCAGCTATCATTATTTGCGTGTGCTTACCTCCTTATCCCGGGAACGCGGTGCCGTGCATCCCAAGTATATACCGCTTTGGAAAAGCATCTTTTATGTGGGGGGATACAACGGCGTACACCACATTGTAAACAAAAGCACCCTCAAAGAAATTTACGCCACCATGAAACGTGAAGCCATGGAAAAAGGCCAACCGTGGACGATCCGGTTAGACGAACTGCAGCGCAATGCGCCGGGTTCTTTGCATCCCTTTCACGGCCGGCCGGAATTCAGCGTTTTGTTTCATAATATAGACCGCCAACTGGCACTTTATCAGCAAGGCGGTATCCGGGCCATTATTATCGATTACTTTGACGCGCTGGATGCTTTCCATAAAATGTATCCAAACGAAGCGCCTTTTATTCCGCCGCACGTAAGACAAAATACACTGTTGGAAGCAAAATTATGGAGCGAGACTTTTCATTTAAAATGGGAATAGGACGATAGCCCATATCTGGGTTGCTTAACAACGGTTAATTTGCCATAATAAAGAGAGCTGGGGAGACTGCGTAGACCGGCTATGCAGTTCTCCTTTCATTTTATTTGGGAATAATTAAATTTAATTAGTAAACGGCAAATTAACTAAAAAACGCAGCGTACAAAATATGACAGATTTCAAGTTCCCGCTTATTAGCGTGTTGGTGCCGGTGTATAACGCAGAACCTTTTTTGGTGATGTGCTTGGACAGCATTTTTGCACAAACTTATCCCAATTTTGAAGTGGTTTGCATTGATGACGCGTCTGCCGATAAAAGTGCCGACATATTGGAGCAATACGCCCGAAAGCACCCCCGGATGAAGCTTCTTAAATTGCCTGCCCACCAAAGTGTGGCGGTGGTGCGCAATTTATTGTTGCAGGAAGCGGCGGGAGAATACATTGCTTTTATAGACGCGGACGATTCGGTACATCCGGAGTATTTGGCCCACTTGTACCAAGCGGCTCAAAATACCGGGGCCGATGTGGTGCGCTGTTTGTACCAATTGCAAGATATCCGCAAAAACACTTTGGTGCCGTGCGAAAAGAAATACAAGGAATTTTCCCATTTGCTTCCGCCGAGTACTTCTTTGGAACGTTTGCAGGCGGCGCTGGATGATTCCCAAGTATGGCTGAAATTAATTAAAACCTCGCTTTTGAAGGAACACAAAATTGGGTTTATTCCCCATGTACTGCCGGAGGACATTTCGTTTGAAATTTTGCTTTATCAGTACAGTAAAAAAATCGTTTTTTTGCCGGAGCACTTGTATGTTTACCGGGTGGGAAATGCCAATTCGGTTTCCAGCAACCGCAGTTTGTGCGCCTACGGCACGCTGGAAGCCATGGTGTTTTTGTGCGGGGATTTGGTACAGCGGCATTTGGTGGAAAAAGCCTTTTATGAAAAAATTATCGGGCTTACGCTGCACGCTGTGCGCCGCATACGCAAATACTCTTTTGCACCCGAATATGCCGTTTCAAAAATTTGCCGGGAAGCTTTCAATCAAATCGAAAAATTTGCCCGGTATTGCGGGCCGGTAAAAAAGTATAAATATCAATTTATGTGCCAAATTGCCCGTCATTTAAAAGATAGCCACCTGTCGTATTTGGCCTGTATAGTGAGGTAACCGTCAAGCCCAGGAGAAAGGTATATGAAAGGAATTGTTTTAGCCGGCGGAACGGGCAGCCGTTTATATCCTGCTACTTTTGCTGTTTCCAAGCAGCTCCTTCCGATTTACGACAAACCGATGATTTTTTATCCGCTTTCCGTGCTGATGCTGGCCGGAATACGCGACATTTTACTTATTTCCACCCCCAAGGATTTGCCGCTCTACCGGCACCTGTTTGGCACGGGCGATGCGTTTGGAATCCATATTTCCTATGCCGAGCAGCCCCGCCCGGAAGGTTTGGCGCAGGCATTTTTGCTGGGGGAAGATTTTATCGGAAACGAGAGCGTCTGTTTGACGTTGGGGGATAACATTTTTTACGGACGGGACTTAAAACAACTGGTGCAAAAAGCCGCCGCCCGCCCCCGCGGAGCCACGGTATTTGCCTATCACGTAAAAAATCCCCAAGCCTATGGCGTGGTGGAAGTAAACGCACAGTTGCAGGCCGTTTCTATTGAAGAAAAGCCGCGGCATCCCAAATCCAACTGGGCGGTAACCGGCCTTTATTTTTACGACAACCGCGTTGTGAACATTGCCAAACAGCTAAAACCTTCCGCCCGCGGCGAGTTGGAGATTACGGATATTAACGAGTGGTATTTGCAAGCGGGGGAACTGCAGGTGGAACTGATGGGGCGCGGCATGGCGTGGCTGGACACAGGCATCCCGACGGACTTAATTAAAGCGTCTATGTTTGTGGAAGCGCTGGAAAGCCGGCAGGGGCTCAAAATTGCCTGCTTGGAAGGCATTGCTTTTAAAAACGGGTGGATTGACGCCAAACAGCTGGCCCGCCGCGCAGAGCTGATGAAAAATACCGAATACGGCCAGTACCTGGCCCATATCCCGGAGGATATGAAAAATGGATTTTTTTAAACCCGACATCGCAGGGTTGGCCGTTATCGTTCCGCAGGTGTTTGAGGACGAACGGGGCTATTTTTTTGAATCGTACCAAGCGGAAAAATGGCGCGAAGCCTGCGGCGGAGCGGTGTTTGTGCAGGATAATGAAAGTTTTTCCAAGCACGGCACGCTGCGCGGGCTTCATTTTCAAAAACCGCCTTATGCCCAGGCAAAACTGGTGCGCGTATTAGACGGCGTGGTGTGGGACGTTGCCGTGGATTTGCGCCGCACCAGCCCTACTTTCGGGCGTTGGTTTGGGGTGGAACTCTCTGCCGCAAACAAAAAACAGCTTTTTATTCCGCGCGGGTTTGCCCACGGGTTTTCCGTACTCAGCCCGTCTGCGCGGTTTGCCTATAAGTGCGATCAGCTTTACCATCCCGAGGCCGAAGGCGCCATTTACTTTGCCGATGCGGAACTGAACATTGATTGGAAACTGCGCCCCGAAGAGGCGGTTTTGTCTGAAAAAGATGCCCAAAACCCCTCGTTTGCCTGCTATAAGGAGCACCCATGCTTTTAATTACCGGAGCCAACGGCCAGCTGGGGCGGTGTTTGCAAGAGGTCATGGGGGAACAAAAAGCCCTCTACACCGATGCGGCCCAGTTGGACATTACCGATCCGGCCGCGTTGGAAGCCTTTACAAAAAGCCATTTGCTGCAAGGCGTTGTAAATTGTGCCGCGTATACGGATGTGGATAAAGCCGAAGAAGAGCCCGAACGGGCCTATCAAGTAAATGCGTTGGGGCCTGCACACTTGGCCCGCCTCTGCGCCCGGCTGCAAATTCCGCTGGTGCATATTTCCACGGATTATGTATTTGACGGCACCGCCCATACGCCGCTAACAGAAACGGACAAAGCGTGCCCGTTGGGCGTATACGGAAAGACCAAACGGCAGGGGGAAGAAGCCGTGCTCGGCTTGGCGCACACGGCGGCGGTGATCCGCACGGCGTGGCTGTACAGCCCGTATGGCAAAAATTTTGTAAAAACCATATTGGAGCTGGGGCGCACCCGGGCGGAAATCCGGGTCGTGTCCGACCAAATAGGCTCGCCCACCTATGCCCCGCATTTGGCGGCGGCCGTCGTGCGGGTGCTGGAATGCTTACAAAAAGGGGAAAAGAAACTGTATCATTTTACGGATGAAGGGGTGGCTTCGTGGTATGATCTGGCGTATTATGCCGTCCGCCAGGCCGGATTAAACGCACAGGTGCTGCCCATTGCCACGCGCGAATATCCCACCCGGGCGCGGCGGCCGGCTTTTTCGGTGTTGGACAAAAGCCGAATTAAAAAAGAAACGGGGATTGCCATTGACCATTGGACGAAAGGAGTGGACGCATGTCTGAAAAAACTGTCTTGGTAACGGGCGGAGCGGGCTTTATCGGCTCCAACTTTATTCCGTATTTTTTGGAACATTTTCCGCCGTATCGGGTGGTCAATTTGGATAAGCTGACGTATGCCGGCAGTCTGGAAAACCTAAAAGAATGCCAAAACCGGGCGCGCTATACGTTTGTGCAGGGGGATATTTGCGAGGCGGAGCTCGTAAATAAATTGTTTGAACAATACGACATCCGCGGCGTATTTCATTTGGCGGCGGAATCGCATGTGGATAATTCCATTTCCGGCCCTTTGCCGTTTGTCAAAACGAATATAGAAGGCACTTTTACCCTGCTGGAGGCGGCCCGCCTCCATTGGATGCAGGCGCCCGGGCAGGTAAAACCCGGCTATGAAGGGTGCCGCTTCCACCATATTTCCACCGATGAGGTGTACGGATCGCTGGGGGAAACGGGGTATTTTACGGAGCAGACGCCTTACGCACCCAATTCGCCTTATTCCGCGTCCAAAGCCTCCAGCGATTTTTTGGTGCGCGCTTACTATCATACGTATGGGCTTAACGTAACGACCAGCAACTGTTCCAATAACTACGGCCCCAAACAACACGCCGAAAAATTAATCCCCACCATCATCCGCCGTGCGCTGGGCGGGCAGCCTATCCCAATTTACGGCGACGGAAAAAACGTGCGGGATTGGCTGTATGTGCTGGATCACTGCAAGGCGATTGTGCGGGTGTGGCAAAAAGGCCGCGCCGGGGAAACTTATAACATAGGTGGGCATAACGAACGCAACAATTTGCAAATTGCGGCGGCCGTGTGCGGACTGCTTGATCAGTTAAAGCCGTCTGCCGGCGGGAAATCCTATCAAGCGCAAATTACGTTTGTGAAAGACCGCGCCGGGCACGACCGCCGCTATGCCATTGACGCCTCTAAAATAGAGACGCAGCTGGGCTGGAAGCCCGAAGAAAATTTTGCAACGGGACTGCGCAAAACCGTAGAATGGTATTTACAGAAATGAAACCGACAGCCGTGCATTTGCACTTATATTATATGCAGCGGTGGCCCGAAATACGCAAGTATTTGGAGCACTTGGATGCGGGGGAATATCATTTGTATGTAACCTTAAGCCAAGAAAACGCCCCGCTGGCGCAGGCCATTAAAGCGTTTCACCCGCAAAGCACCGTTTGGCAGACGCCCAACCGGGGCTACGACGTGGGGCCGTTTGTGGATTTTTTACAGAAGGTGGATTTATCCCGGTATGATTTAATTTTAAAAATACATACCAAAAATAAATCCGGCCTTCAGAAAACGTGGATTAACGGAAGGTGCATTACCAAAAAGCGGTGGGTGGATTTGTTGATGAACGCGCTGTTGGGGTCGGCCGATATTTGGCGGCGCAACCTAGAAGCGTTTGCCGCGGATCCCCGGCTGGGGATGATTTCTTCGCGTTATCTGATTACCCAAGAGCCGGAATGCTCGGACTATTTGCGCCCGGAAATAGAGCGGGTGTTAAAACAAATGGGGCTTTGCGTGCCGGACAAAATTACGTTTGCCGCTGGGACGATGTTTTTGGTGCGGGCCCGGCTGTTGGAGAAAATCAAACAATCCTTTACGGCGGCCGATTTTCCGCCTACGGACGCTTCCGTGCAGGACGGCACCTTGGCCCACGTTTTTGAGCGCGTTTTCGGCTGTGTGGTGGAGGCGCAGGGGTATGCGGTGAAAGGGTTTGATAAACGCCGCTGGTTTGAAATGCAGGCCAAGCTGTATCGGGTATCGCGTTTTTTTTACAGCAACGACATTACCCGCTCCAACCACCAGCTTATAAAAATATGTAAAATTCCGGTTTATTACAAAAATTTAAATCATCATCCGAGAGGTTCTTAAATGCTTAAGTATTACGCTTATAAATTGCTGCGCGGGCTGCGCCTTATTTCCCAAGAAACATACGAAAAAAAGGCCCAAAAATACGGGTTTAAATACAGCAAAGATTATAAAACAATCGCCCGTTCGCCCCTGTTTGACGCCGATTGGTATTTGGCGCATAACCCGGACGTAAAAGCCGCCGGGGCAGACCCGGTGCAGCATTATTTGACGGTCGGTTGGCAGGAAGGCCGCCCCTGCACCCCTTATTTTGACGGCAAACAATACTTGGAAATGTATCCGGACGTGGCGCAGGCCCATATGAACCCCTTGTTGCATTGGGAACGTTACGGCCAGTTTGAAGACCGCTATGCCGAAATTAAAGGCAATAAAAAGGCGGGACGGAACAAACGGAAAATCAGCATAAGAGAAAAGATTAAGGAGCTGTGGCGATACCCCATTGAACTGCAGAACGAAGTAGAACAGCTGCAAGCGGAAGTAAAAATGTTGCGCCAGCAAGGAAAATAGCATGCCGTCCGTAAAAGTTTCGGTAATTGTACCGGTGTATAACCAACAGGCGTATCTTACCCAATGTCTGGAAAGTTTGCAAAACCAGACCTTGCGGGAGATAGAAATCCTGTGCGTAAATGACGGTTCCACCGATGAAAGTTGGAGCCTGATGCAGGAGTTTGCCGCGCGGGACAGCCGGTTTGTACTCCTCAACCAGCCCAACCAAGGCACCGGCCGCGCCCGCAACGCGGCCTTGGCGCGGGCCCGCGGGGAATACGTGGGGTTTATGGACGGAGATGATTTTGTAGACGCCGATTATTTTGAAAAACTGTATCAAAAAGCAAAAGAAGACCGGGCGGACGTCTGCTGTGCGCTAGACCGGCGGGAAATAAACGGCATTCAGGTACAAGAAGTGTCTACCCCGGTTTTTGCCGAGGCAGACAAATTTAAAAAACAGTTGGTGTTTACGGCGGCGCAGGTATGGTCTAAATTGTTTTTGCGTGCATTTGTGCAGCAATATCCGCTGCAAAACGCCGTCAGCCGGCGGGAGCAGGAAATTGCTTTTTCCATTCCGGCCGTTTTATTGGCGCGGCGGATCAGCTGGGTGGCGGGCGCGTATTATAATTACCGCATACAAAGCGCTTCCGCCTGCCGCAAACCGATTACCCGGCAGGACTGCGAGGAACTGCCCCGTATTTATGCGGCCATGCTGGCCCTGCCGCTGGCCGAGCCCCAGCGCCGTTTGGTCATGGCCCGGCTAAAAACCAACATGCAGGCCTATCTAAGACAAGTTTCTTTTAGCCGGCGGATCGTTTTATTTAGAAGCGCACTGCAAACGATTCCTTCGTTCGGGTGGGACGGCAAATACGCAGGGGCATACTTTTGGGCCAAATTGTGGGCGGGAAAAGGCGCCACGGGAGAAAATAAATGAAAGTATTGGTAACAGGCGGGAGCGGATTTATCGGCTCCCATACGGTGGACGGATTGATTGAAAGAGGTGTGGAAACGGTGGTGGTGGACAAGAAAAAACCGTCGTTTCCCAACGCAAAAGCGCTTTATTATCAAATGGATATTAATTCCGACGGGTTTGCCTCCGTTTTTAAAGCCCACAAAATAGACGGCATTATCCACTTGGCGGCGCAGCCTTCGGTTTCTTTCTCCACCAAAAACCCGCTGGAAGATGCCCAAAACAACATCATCGCCTCTATCCGGGTAATTGAAGAAGCGAAAAAAAATCAAGTGCAGAAATTGGTGGTTTCTTCCTCGGCGGCTTTATACGCACGGCCGCAGTACTTCCCGATAGACGAAAAACATCCCACGGCGTATCTGTCGCCTTATGCCATTTCCAAGCACACGATGGAAGAATATGTAAAATGGTCGGGCATTCCGTACGTGATTTTCCGCTATGCCAATGTGTACGGCCCCCGGCAGGACAGCCAAGGGGAAGCCGGCGTGGTGGCAATTTTTACGGATGCGGTTACCCGCCAAGAGCCTATTTTTGTGCATGGGGACGGCAACCAAACGCGGGATTTCGTGTATGTAAAAGACGTGGCCCGGGCCAATTGCCAGGCGGTGCTGTCGGACGTGGCGGGGGAAACAATTAACCTCTCTTCTCAGACGGAAGTGTCTGTAAACGAGTTGGCCCAAATGCTTACTTCCTCGGTGCCTGCGTATCAAGGGAAAATTCAGCATATTGCCCGCCGGGAAGGGGATATTTACCGCAGCGTTCTATCCAACCAAAAAGCAAAAGAACTGCTGGGTTTTAAAAACACCTATTCCTTTGCACAAGGGATCAAAGAAACGGTAACATTTTTTGAAAAACAAGAGCGAAGCCTATGAAAAAATATAAGAATTTAGTAGTGGGATGTGGCCTCTCCGGAGCGGTGATGGCCAATAAACTGGCCAATGAGCTGGGGGAAACGGTGTTGGTGATAGATCGGAAGAAACATATCGCCGGCACTTGCTATGACTATAAAAATGAGTATGGCATTACGGTACACCAATACGGGCCGCATATTTTTAGAACGAATTCCAAAGAAATATGGGACTTCCTTTCCCAGTATACCCAGTGGTACCCCTTTATGCACAAGGTGCTGGGGCTTATTGACGGGATAGAAGTGCCGATTCCCTTTAACTTAAACTCGTTGTACAAGGTGTTCCCGCCCCAAATGGCGGCCGGTTTGGAAGCAAAACTCATTGCCGCATTTGGATTTAATAAAAAAATTCCGATTTTGCAATTGCGCGGCACCCAAGATAAAGACCTTCATTTTTTGGCGGAATACATCTATACCAAAGTCTTTTTGGGCTACACCTTAAAACAATGGGATTACACGCCGGAACAGCTGGATCCCTCCGTTACGGGTTCGGTTCCGGTCTACATCAGCCGCGACGACCGCTATTTCCAAGAGAAATACCAAGCCATTCCCCGCCAGGGATATACCAAAATGTTTGAAAATATGCTTCATCACCCCAATATAGAGGTGCGGCTGGAAACGGATTTTGCAGATATACAAAAAGAGGTGTCTTACGAACGGTTGATATACACCGGGGCCATTGAAGAATTTTTTAACTATAAGTACGGCAAACTTCCGTATAGAAGCTTGGATATTAAAATAGAAACGTTTGATACGGAAAAATTCCAAAATGCACCGGTGGTCAATTATCCGGAGAATTATGATTTTACTCGGATTGCGGAATATAAGTATTTTCTAAATGAAAAATCTCCCAAAACCACCTTGTCTTTTGAATATCCGGAAAATTTTGAAGAAGGAAAAAATGACAGAATCTACCCCATTTTAAATGAGGCCAATCAGGCCGTTTATGACCGCTACGCCGCTGATGCAAAAACAATGCCCAATACGTATTTTATTGGGCGGTTGGGCGCTTACCGCTACTATGATATGAACCGCACCATCGCCAATGCCCTGGAAACCTTCAAATTAATCAAAAATAAGAGATAAGTTTTATGAAAAAGAAAAATAAATCCGGAATAAAAAGCAATAAAACCGTTGTAAACAGAACCAAAAAAGCCAAACCTGCTTTTTCATCCCAGCCGGCCCAAACGACGGGCCCGGCGGCGCGGGTAGTGGTGCAAAATCATATCGGTTACACGCCTAAAGTAAGCGTGATTATTCCGGTTTATAATGTGGAGACGTATTTGCGGGAATGCTTGGACAGCGTGGTAAACCAGACACTGAAAGAAATAGAAATTATCTGCGTAGATGACGGCTCCACCGACCATTCCTTGGAAATTTTAAAGGAATATGCGGCCAAAGATTCTCGTATCACCGTGCTGGCCCAGCCCAATTGCAACGCGGGCAAAGCCCGCAATGAAGGGTTGGCCGTGGCAAAAGCCCCTTATGTCGGGTTTGTAGACAGCGACGATTACCTCGCGCCGGATATGTATCAAAAGTTGTATGACAAAGCGCTTCGCACCGCGACGGACATATGCATATGTGAGTTTAATATCCTAAATACCAAAACGCAACAAATTGTAAGCAAAAGCGGAATCAGCCACAGCTTTTTGGACAAATTTCAAGTAAACTCCAACGGAGCCCTGCTGATTGCCCCGCAAACACCCGTCTTGCAGCTAACCAATCCGGCGCCTTGGAATAAAATTTACAGCAAACAATTTTTGAATCATCACCACATTCAGTTTCAATCCATTATTTCTACCAATGATTTGGCTTTTACTTGCACTGCCTTGTGCTGTGCAAAATTGATTGCGTTGGTACCGGAAGCGCTGTATTATTATAGAACGAATACGTGCAAATCACTTACGGATAAAAAGGACGGGAATGTTTTTTGCTTCTATGAAGCCATACAAGAACTTCAAAAACGTTTGGAACAACGAAAAAAACTGAAAGCCTTCTTCCAGAGTTTTTTAAATGCCAGCGTGAGTTGTTATCTGTATAATTTTAATAAAGTAAATAATGCCAGCAAAGATTTGTTGAGAAACTTATTTATTACCGAAGGGTTTGCCCGGGTGGGCCTCTGCAAACAAACGATTGGACTTCTCTATTTTACGGAACACAAACGCAAATGTGAGCTGTTTAGCCATCTGACTTCTCAGCCGGCGGTGTCCATTCTTATGCCCATCTACAACGTTTCCCAATACTTAAAAGAGTGCTTGGACAGCGTTATCAATCAAACTTTAAAGAATATAGAGATTATTTGTATTAATGACGGATCTACAGATAATTCACTGGATATTATCAAACAATATGCGGCAAAAGATGTTCGGATTAGATATATCGATAAACCCAATGCCGGCTATGGGCAGACGATTAACTGCGGCCTAAATGCGGCAACGGGGGAATATATCGGAATTGTGGAGCCGGATGACTTCATTGAGCCGGAAATGTACGAAACCCTGTATACTAAGGCCAAAGAGATGGATTTGGATATTATCAAATCCGATTATGCCATTTTCACCGGCGAAAAAGAACACCGAACATTTACGCCGCGGGTGTTGTCTAATAATGCGGCCGTATATAATCACATCACAAATGCCTCGGAAAATACAGACTTGTTTAAAATCAGCAATATCAATTGCAACGGGTTGTATAAACGGTCTTTTATCAACGAAAATCATATTCGCTTGAATGAAACGCCGGGGGCGTCTTTTCAGGACAACGGCTTTTGGTTTCAAACCTTTTCCCTAGCCCGCAGAATCTGTTTTATCAAAGGCAGTTTTTATATGATCCGAAGGGATAATCCCAACTCTTCCGTAAAAAGCAAAGGCAAAGTGTTTTGTATGTGTGATGAAGCAATGTTCATTCATAAGTTTTTAAAACGGGATCCTTCACTTGAAAAGAAATTCATGGGTATTTTTTGGAACAGAATGTTCGGAAATTACTTGTGGACGATGAATCGCATTGCGCCGGAATTTAAACAAATGTTTCTTTCCCGCTTCAGACAGGATTTTAAACAAGCCAAAGAAGACGGGGAACTGAATCAAAAATTTTTCTCCAAACCGGATTGGGAATATATTAATAAATTAATCAACGGACAATTAACATCGGATATTCGGAAAAAATTGTCCGATTGGTACCAAAAAGTAACCGGAAAATATCTGAACTTGGATAATCCCCGTACGTTTAACGAAAAAACCCAGTGGCTGAAACTGTATGATTCTACCCCACTTAAAACGCGCTTGGCGGACAAATACCTCGTGCGGGAGTGGATCAAAGAAAAAATCGGCGAACAATATCTGATTCCGCTAATCGGGGTCTATGATAAATTTGACGATATTGATTTTGACAAGTTGCCCAACCAGTTCGTCATGAAATGCAACCACGGTTCCGGCTGGAACATTATTGTCAAAGACAAGAGCAAACTGAACTTGGCAGAAGCCAAACAAAAGATTGATACTTGGATGGCGACGGATTATTCCACTCGGTGGGGGTTTGAACTGCATTATAGAAACATTGTTCCTAAAATTATTATTGAAAAATATATGGAAGAAGTGGCCACGGCCTTGTATGATTATCGCTTTTTCTGCAGTTACGGGGACGTGAAACAAATTTGGCTGGACGTTTACAGCGGAACGCCCAATCATAAAAGAAAAATTTATGACCGCAATTGGAATGAACTCAATATCACCGTTAAGTGGCCGCGCTTGGAAACCCCGGTTGAAAAACCGCAAAAATTGGCGGATATGATTCGTTTTGCGGAAATTTTGTCTAAAGAATTCTCGCTGGTGCGGGTGGATTTCTATTTAATCGGAAATCATATCTACTTTGGCGAGATGACGTTTACCTCCATGAGCGGCATTGGCCAGTTTAATCCCGAAAAAGAAGATTTAAAATTGGGCAATATGATTAAATTGCCGGCATTGGCATATAACCTAGAAACGGGGGAATATTACAAATTGCCCAAAAAGAGCCGGATTAAACCCTATGTATTCTTCCCGTATTATTTGTGCAAAAAATTCTTTTTGAACAAGCAGAAAGAAAAATATACCAAACAACAAGTACGGGCCGAGCTGTCGGGCATCCGGCTGGATATCAAAAATGTGGGGCAGGCCCAAAATGCGGTGGAGATTTACACTACGGAAAAACTCTCTCAGCCGGCTTGGTTTTCTAATGCACAAGGGCAAGGACAGGTGCTGGAGTCTTGCCGCCCGCACTTGCGCTTTAACATAAAGGCGGTGCATCCCGGAAAGCTTAGTTTAGTCTTTCGTGGTAAGGACAGACGCTTTGGAAAAGAGCGGATAGCCGCGTGGGTGGATTATACTTCCATTAAAATAAATGGGAAAGAGCTCCTTCCCCGGCCGGTTCCCGTGTGGCACGACAAACCCTTCCGTTACGAAATGCCTGTTAAAGACGGACAGACGGTACAGATAGAGCTCTGGCAGCATCCGCATAAATACTCCCGGGCTGAATTAAAAGACTTGGTGCTTAAATTGTTTGCGAAGAATGATTACGTCAAGGCGCATGTAGAAGCTATCCTTAAGGACTGTTCCGCTTTTATCCGGCCGGAGGACAAGCGGCCCGCCCGGTGGTTTAGCGTTACAAACACAGGGGTTCAAAAGACTGTTTATATTCTGGGCCTTAAACTGACCGTACAAAATAAACAGGCCGCCTTGCGCCAGCTTTTGCAGCAACAGCAAGCGCTTTTGCAGGCCGTGCAGGCGGCTTCCGGCAAAAATAACGCCTTGGAACAGCGTTATGCGGCCTTGGCTTCGCAGTTAACGGTCGTTCAGCACGAAGTGCAGCAGGCTAAACTCTGGATTAAGCAAACCTACGAAGCGTTCCCTACCGTAAATAAACAGTTGTCCAATGCGCAGGATGCGCTGCTTTCGCAGTTGGTAACGGAGAAAAAAGTAAACCGCTTGGCGGCTATTACGTCGGTAGAACTTAAAAAACAGCGGAAGCATAACCAAGAGATGAAGCAGATGCTTTCCAAATTTGTGGCCGATACGCAAGTGGATTTGCGTTATTTGCGCAATATGGACGTAGCCAAAAACGAACGCCTGCAGCAGGCGTCTAAACAATTGTCCCAGCAAATGCGGGAATTATTTCAAAAGCAAGACGAGCAATTGGCGGATATGCAAACGCTGCTGGCTTCCGGCGAGAACACCTTGCAGCATTTAAAAGGCATTGACGTGGCCGAAGCCCAACACTTAAAACAGACCGAGGAAGAACTTACGCAGCGGATTGCGGAGGCGGCTGGTGCCCAGTCGGAGCTTTTGTCGTCCGTTTCGGCGGCGCTGCGCAAACAGCAGGAGGAAGGCCTGCAAAAAACGGGAAATCTCTACCTCTCGCTGGAGGCACTCAATAAAGCGGAGCAAAAAACGCAGGCGGAATTGCAAAAGCAACTTCGCACGCTGCAGGATAAATCGCTCCGGCAATACCACGAGCTGAACTTTGCGGATTTGCTGCACGACAGCACCCGGCATAGCCTGTGGTTAAAAGACAAAAACTTTTCTTTGTACGGCTGGGCGGCCAATTATAGCTTTATCTATACGCTGTTCCGCATCTTGGACAAAGTCTCGCCCCGATATATTTTAGAAATGGGCTTGGGGCAGACTACGCGCCTAACCTCGCAGTATGTGGCGTATAAAAATCCGGCCGCCACGCTGGACGTGTGCGAGCATAACCAAAATTGGATTGATCTCTATACGCCGGAACTTCCGCATTCTGAGCATATTCATGTGCATCATTTGGAATTGGAGTATTTTGACTTTGAAGGAAAACCGAATGATAAATACAAAGATATAGCGAAAGTTACGGGGAATACCAAATATAATTTAATTATTGTAGACGGCCCCGTAGGCGGGGGAAAGAATTTCCCGCGTTCAAACATCGTGGATTTGGTTCCGCAAAACTTGGCTGAAGATTTTATTATTATCTTTGACGATGCCGAACGGGCCGGAGAGCAAAAAACCATTGAGCAGACGAAAGCGCGTTTGGCGGAGAACGGAATTGTGTTCGCCACGCAACAGCGCAACGGAGCCAAATCCCAATTTTTAATTTTCAGCCAATCGATGGAATTTGTACAGTATTTGTAATGGAGATAAGCGGCCCTGCGGGGCTGTTGGCAAAAACTTATAAAAGGTTATTAATCCAAGGAAAACAATATGAAAATAGGAATTATTGGTACGGGATATGTGGGGTTGCCCAGCGGAGTGGGGTTTGCCGAACTGGGGCATACGGTAGTGTGTGTAGATAATAACAAAGCCAAAATTGAAGCGTTAAACAAAGGTAAACTGACCCTTTATGAAAATGGACTTGCCGATTTGTTTAAAGCCAATACGGAACAGGGCCGCCTGCGCTTTACCACCTCTATGAAAGAGGCCGTGCAGGAAGCGGATTTGGTCATTATCGCCGTAGGCACGCCGCCGGATCCGATTACCCACGAAGCCGATTTGCAGTATATTTATGCGGCCGCCACCGAACTGGCAGATTATTTAACGGGATATACCGTGATTGCCAACAAATCTACCGTTCCGGTAGGCACGGGAGACGCGGTGGAAAAAATTATCGCCTCCAAAAATCCCGCCGCCGATTTTGACGTGGTATCCCTGCCGGAATTTTTGCGGGAGGGATTTGCCTTGCAGGATTTTTTTAATCCCGACCGTATTATCTTGGGCACCCATTCCGAAAGAGCCATTAGCCTAATCAGCAAATTATACGAGCCGTTTAAAGAAAAAACGCCGCTTTTGGTTGTCTCCCGCAAATCCAGCGAGACCATCAAATACGCGTCCAATGCCTTCTTGGCGATGAAAATTCATTATATCAACGAAATCGCCAATTTCTGCGAGAAATCCGGCGCCAATGTGGCGGAAGTCGCCAAAGGGATGGGGATGGATAAACGGATCGGCAACCGCTTTTTAAATGCCGGAATCGGATTTGGCGGAAGCTGTTTCCCGAAGGATACGATGGCCATGGCGCATATGGCCAATAAGGTGGGCGTGCGGATGGAGTTAATTGAAACGACCATCGCCGGCAACCAAAAACGGAAGAAAGAAATGGCCGATCGGGTGTACCAATCGCTGAAAGATTTGAAAAATCCCAAAGTAGCCGTTTGGGGCCTGGCGTTTAAAAACGGCACTGACGATTGCCGCCAAAGCCCGGCAATGGATATTATCCGGGAATTGCTTCAAAAAGCACTTTCTATTACGGCGTATGACCCCAAAGCCATGGATACGGCCAAAGCTATTTTGGGAGACAAAATCAGCTATGCTTCCGGAATGTATGAGGCAGTAAAAGGGGCGGACGTGCTGGTGATTTTAACGGAATGGCCGGAATTTTCGGCACCGGACTTTGACGAGCTTGCCAAACGGATGAACCGAAAGGTGATATTTGACTTGCGCAATATGCTTTCGTGCGAGGATGCCCAAGAGGCGGATTTTGAATATCACTGCATTGGCCGCAAGTGCGACTAGCAGCGGGGAAAAACGTTTTCGCTCTCTTTGGCCTTTTCCGTGCAAGCGAAAAGCGCCAAAGAGAGCCTTAAAATTGCTACAGTTTGAAAAGCGGCCAACTAGGCCGCACGGACGGCCGAAAGGCGTCTTAGTGTAGAGGTTTAGATAAAGAAAATTTGATTTGCCGGTATGAAAATAGACACGAAACAGTTAGTTAAACAAAATGCACTCGTTAAAAACTTTATGCGGATGTGGCCGTATGTAAAGCCGTATTGGGGCCGGGCCGTATTGGGGGTCTTGCTGACCATTCCCGTAGGCGCGCTGGACGGCGTAGTGGCGATGTTTTTAAAGCCGTTTATGGATAAGGTCATGGTGGATAAACAGCCACATTTCTCGGCGATGATTCCCTTCTTAATTGTGGGGTTTACCATTGTGCAGGGCACGCTGATTTATGCTTCCAATTACCTCAACACGTGGGTGGCCAATAAAATTACCATTGGCGTAAAGCGCAAATTGTACGACAAGCTGCTTTCCATGGATACGTCCTATTTTGACCGCAATAACTCGGGCACCATTCTCATGCGCTACTCCAACGATGCCGAAACCGCCTCCAACGGCCTTATAGACAATTTAAAACAGTTTTTATCCAAAAGTTTTTCCTCCATTTCCTTGGTATTTGTGTTAATTTATAACTCCTGGCAGTTGGCTATTATCGCCATTGCGGTGCTGATTTTTTTCCTCTACCCGATGTCTGTCGTACGTAAAAAAATGAAAGAAATTATGACAAAAACCGTCGGAAATTTGTCTTACGTGATGACGATTTACAACGAAACTTTCGCCGGGAACAAAACCATCCGTTCCTTTACGCTGGAAGACGAATTCCGCGGCCGCTTTCGCGATTTGACCGATATGCGCTTTTCGCTGGCGATGAAACTGATCAAGGGAACGAACTGGCTGTCGCCGCTGATGCATGTGATTATGTCTATCGGGATTGCGTTGGTGATCGGGTTTGGCAGCTATTTAATCGTCAGCGGGGCGATTACCAGCGGCAACTTTGTGGCGTTTATTGCGGCGCTAATGATGCTCTACACGCCGCTTAAGTCGGTGGGGAACAATTATATTTCCATGCAGCAGTCGTTCCTGGCGATAGACCGTATTTTTAACATTTTGGATTTGCAGCCCAAAATAAAAGACCATGCCGAGCCAAAAGAATTAAAGACCGTATCCAAAAACATTACCTTTGAGCACGTGTATTTTGAGTACGTCCCGGGACGGGAAGTGCTGCATGACATTAACTTGGAAATTCCCGTGGGGCATACGCTGGCCTTGGTGGGCAATTCCGGCGGGGGAAAAACGACGATTTCCGCCTTGTTGCCCCGGTTGTATGATATTAAAAAAGGCGCCATTAAAATTGACGGTTCCGATATTCGGGATATTTCCCAAAAATCCCTTCGCAAGAATATCGCCATGGTGTTCCAAGATAACTTTTTGTTCTCCGGCACCGTGCGGGAAAATATCCTGCTTGGCAACGGGCAAGCGTCCGAAGAAACCATTTGGCAGGCGCTTAAAAGTTCGTGCTTGGACGATTTCGTAAAGGGCCTTCCTCAAAAATTAGACACGCAGATCGGGGAACGGGGCATTTTGCTTTCCGGCGGGCAGAAACAGCGCTTGGCCATTGCCCGCGCGTTTGTCAAAAACGCGCCCATCGTTATTTTGGACGAAGCCACCAGCGCTTTGGACAATAAGTCGGAGCGGGTGGTGCAGGAAGCGTTGGACAATTTGATGAAAAACCGCACCGTGATTGTCATTGCCCACCGCTTAAGCACCATTCAAAATGCAGATAAAATCGTGGTGATTAACGACGGAAAAATCGCGGAAGAAGGCACGCACGAAGAGCTTTTAAAACTGCATGGCGCCTACTACGCCCTGTATTCCATGCAGTTTAAAAAACAAGAAGCCCAGCAAGGAAAGTAAATATGTATACCCCCCGGGATGTGGAAGTTTTCCTTTTCGCCCACGACCGCCCCGCCTTTTTGCGGGAGGCGTTGGATAGTTACCTGCGGCAAACGGTTGGCGGCTTTCGGCTGGCACTATTGGCCAACGCCCCTACTCCGGAGGTACTGCAGGTGGCCAAAGAATATGCGGGCCGCGGGGTAGAGCTTATTTTAGAACCGCAAAGTTTAAATGTATACGGCTGTGTGCGCCGCTGCCAGGAATTGGCCTCGCGATCCATTACCGTACTAGCCCACGATGACGATTGGGTGCATCCCGCCTATTTGGAAACATTGCTTAAGTGCTATAACCGGTTTACTAAGCTGCAGGTGGCTGTAAGTGCGGCCGGAGAATGGGACGCCCGCCCTTTTACGGCGGACTATCATACGCAGCTGGTATTATTAAAGCGGGCTGAATTTTCGGCCTATATTTTTACCGGGGAGCCTTTTGCGTTTAGTTCCAGCAGTTATAAGACGGAATTTTTTAAAACGGCCCCCGCGCCTGATTTTGCCCGCTACGGCAAAGTAAACGATGTGCCGTTTATGCTGGGTGTGTGCCACGGCGGCGAGGCGGCCGTATTGCAGTTTCCCTTTGTAAAATGCCGCATTCATCCCCAACAGGACAGTTTAACTTTTGCTACCGGTCCCCGCGCCCGGGAGTGGATTGAACTGGATTTGTGCCATAAAAGAGAAATGTCCCAAGGGGGCCGAAAGCTGAGGTGGGCCTATATTTTAAACGCTTTTCACCGTTTAAAAACCGGCTGGCGCGACTGGTGCGTGTGCGAACACGATAAAATGACATTTAAACAATACCTGAATTTGGCCCGCCAAATGGGTGCTTTGGATGCTAAAAGGCGCTTGTTCGGCGTTTTGTTACGCGGCGGAGTGCGAAAGGCCTGTTTGGAAAAATTATGTTCCTTTGTGCGCTTGGAGCTGAAATAAAGAGTGGCGTCCGTTTGGATACCGACAGGGGTTGTTTGCCATACGTTTGGGTGCTATTTTGGGCTGCGGAAGAGGTAAAATTTGTTTGCAAGCATAGAAGCTCTTGCGGTTCAATGCTAAAATTTCTATACTAAATCATACGTTGGTATAAGGAGAAACGAATGCAAAATAAAGGTTTTACGTTAATTGAGCTGTTGGTTGTGGTGTTGATTATCGGTATTTTGTCCAGCGTAGCATTGCCTCAGTACGAAAAAGCGGTAGTCAAAGCCCGCGCGGCCAATGCCTACCAAATTCTTAAATCGATTAATACTGCTGAACAGTTGGCCAATATGGACAATGGTACCAAAGGGCAGCGCTATCCGTTTGAAGAACTGTCGGTAGCGTTTACGGATAAAAACGGAAACACCGCCACGGGATATTCTTTTATGGCCAAAGATTACACATTTTTCATTCAGGGAACCCGCGAACAGAACAAACGCGAACCCGCAACGGCCGTATTAGCGGGAACCAGCATCTATTTAAGCATTAACAATGGGCGCCGGGCGTGCGGAGTGGTGGATCCTTCCAATGCCGATGCCGTGTCGCTGTGCCGCACCATTGTGGGAAGCAATACGGTGTCTTCTGCCATGTGCGTCAGCGGAACGACCTGTTACATGGAGTAGACGATAGGTTAAATACCCCTTTCAAGAACTTGTCTGCTCCAAGGCAAGTTCTTTTTTTCGCAATTTGCGGCTTTTTCCGTGCGGTTTTTTAGAAAGAGTCGTGTCACCGGGCGCGCCTGTCACAAGGCCGTTTTTCCTATTTTGCATCGGGGAAAATAGCTTAGCCCCGTTTAGTTGGGAGCGAAAATTAAAACGGGGTAAAGATGTTATCTTTATTTCGTTTCCAAAAGAAAATTTACGTCCTACCCTCTCTTTTTATATGCTTAACTTAACGATGCCTCTTACATCTTCTAACCCTATTTTAAGCGTGGTGCTGCCTTGTCTAAACGAAGAGCAGTCTCTTGCCGTGTGCTTGCGGGAAATTAAGCAAACCGCTGATAAGATGCATATTCCTTATGAAATTATCGTTGCGGATAACCGGTCTACAGACGGCAGTGCGCAAGTGGCCCGCTCTTTTGGGGCCCGCGTGGTGCCGGTAGCTCGGCGCGGATACGGCGCCGCCGTAAACGGCGGCATTTTGGCCGCCCGCGGCGAGGTGGTGCTTTTTGGAGATGCGGACTGTTCTTACCCGTTTTACGATATTCCCAAACTCGTAACTCCCATTTTACAGGGCAAGCAGGATTTTGTCTTGGGAAACCGCTTAAATAACACGCAGGAAAAAGGCTCCATGCCTTGGATGAATCGCTATTTTGGAACGCCCGTGCTCTCGGCCCTGATTCGCTGGTTTTACGGAATCGCGGTGTATGACTGCAATGGCGGCATGCGGGCATTTTTGCGGAAGATTTATGCGCCGCTTGGCTTAAAACAGCCGGGGATGGAATACGCCAGCGAAATGCTGATTGCCGCAGCCAAACAGAACCTGCGCTATTTGGAAGTGCCGATTGCGCTGCGCCGGGCGCACCCTTCCCACACGCCGTACTTGCGCCCCTGGCGGGACGGAATGCGGCATTTGTATATTATCTTAAAAAGTTTATTTGCCCGATAAAACCGTGAAAAAATATCTTTCTTTGCATCTTCCTTCTGTTTTGCTTTTGCTGCTGCTGATGCTGCTAGGCGGGCTCTACAGCGTGTGGCTGGGCATAGATGTAAATTTTGATTTGTTAAACTATCACCTGTATAATCCCTATGCCCTCCTTAACGGCAAAATAGGGCAGGACGTGTTTGCCGCCGGCGTCCACTCGGCTTTAAATCCGCTTCCGGATGTATATTTGTACGGGCTTTTTTCTGCGTTTTTTAATTCTCCCAAGTGGATCGGCTTTTTTATGGGCCTTCCCTACGGGGTATTGATTTGGCTGGTGTATCGGCTGGCGCGCGATGTTTTCAGCCGCACGCAATATCCCAAAACGTATGCGGCCGTGGCCGCTTTTATAGGGTGCAGTGCGGCGGGGATTATGTCTCAAGTCGGCACCAGCACCAACGAAATTCCGTTGGCGGTTTTTCATATTTTGGCGTTTTGGCTTCTCTTGCGGGCGGTGCAACAGCCCCAAAAAACGTATGGCGTATACATGGCCGCCCTGCTGAGCGGAGCCACGGCCGGGCTTAAACTGACGGGGGCCTCTTGCTGTGTGGCGCTTACGGCGGTGCTGTTGGTCTATCTGACACGCTTTAAAAAACCCGGGAAGGTTTTCATGCTATACGCTCTGTGCGGCATTCTTGGATTTTTGCTGACAAACGGCTACTTTATGTGGCAGAATTTTACGTTGTACGGCAATCCGGTATTCCCGTATTACAACACCGTGTTTCATTCTCCTTATTTTGACAATGTTAACGTAACCGAAACGCGTTTCTTCCCGACCACGTGGGCGCAATGGTTGTTTTATCCCTTCTTTTGGGCGTTTGCCCCCGGGACGTATGTTTCGGAGGCGCCCGTGCAGGACAGCCGCTTGGCGCTGTTTTTGGCGGCCTTGGCGGGGTGGGGGATACTGATTGCTAAAAATAAATTGGGCGGTGTAAAAAAAGAAGCGGCTGTTTCGGTGGCGGTCTACAGCGGGGTCGGGTATGTGGTGTGGTTGGTGCAGTTTTCCATTTTGCGCTATGCGGCGGTTTTGGAGGCTTTGTGCGGGTTGGTAGTGGTGGGAGTGTGCGCCGCAATACATAAAACGCGGTGGGGGGGATATGCGGCCTTGCTTTGTGTCGGAATCAGCATGTGGGGCTATCAAGCGCCGGACTGGCACCACGAAATGTTTTTGGAGCAAGCGGTCATTTTTGACAAGAAGCCCAAAATTGAAGACAACAGCCTGGTGTTTTTCATGCATTTGCCCTCTTCATATTTGGCCCCGCTTTTAAACCCGAAGGCCGTCTATATGGGCGGATTTCTCTCCAAGCCGGAAGAATACCCGGAACAGTTCCGCCGGCAGGCTGCCCAGCGCAATAATATCTCGGCGCAGTATTACCGTTTTCGTTTTGAAGAGCTGCAGCGGGACAAAATTGCCCGCCACCAAGGCCCCATCTATATTGTTTCTGTGGACTGGCCGATGATTGTCAATCCGGCCACTTTGGCCCGCTTTGGGCTTAAAGGGAAACGGGAAGATTGCCAACGCTTCGTTACCAATTTTACCGTTTATTCCAAAGATTTGGCCATTTGCCGCGTACAAAAAATAGATGAGTAGTTCCTCGCGCTTAGCCGGTTGAAGCGGCGGCGGGAATGTGATGCCGCGGGCGGGCGCTCAGTTAACCGCCGGGGGCGGCTAAGCTAAAATTTATGTTCCTTGGGATATTCTCGCCCCGGGGTAGGATAGAAGGGCATCTTGTCTACGCGGTATATCATTTCGGTAGGCAGGGCGAAATTAAGCTGGTAGCGCTTTTCTTTCGTGTTTTTGTCTACTTCCACAACCACTTGTTCCATCCCGTACAAAATAAGCAAATTGCCGTTTGGCAGGACGTCTATGTCCGACGTGTAATCATTATTTGTAAGCGTAGGATCAAAATACTCATACGTTTTTTTAGCCGTCCATTTTCCGTGTCCGCCCGAAATTTTGTACTCCACGTAACGGCTTTTGTTACCCGCATAACCGCGGTTATCAAACAGGCCCAGCGTGCCGTCCGGCCACAGAAAAAGGGCGTGGTGGTGTTTGGGGCCGTCCGTCAGCCCGTCGCCGCGTACGCGGTACGCTTGCAAAGAAGCAAGCGCATCCAAAAAACGGCGGTGCTTGGCGGTGGGGTCGTCTGGGGGGAGAAAATCCAGTTTGTCCGTTACCATCCACCACACCAGCTCCCACGGCGTATATTTAACCGCCAGAACGCCTAAATTGCGGAAAGAACAGTACAGCATATCGGTTTTTTCGTCATATACGATGGAATTGATATGCGCCCAGTCTATGGCCTGCGGGGTGTTTTTTTTCGTGATGTAGATATTATGCTCATCAAAGACGACGCGGTTTAACATTTCCCGTTCGGCGGGGGACGGATTGGCCCCGACAGCTTTGCGTACCAGTTCTCCGGCGGATAAGTCCCGCACGATATGGCCTTTTGCGTCCAGTTCCAAGACGCGGTCTTCTACGCCCCACTTGGAATTGGCCAAGGAAATAAAATGGTCTCCCTTTTTAACACGGTCGTGGTGCCCGATTTTGTTTTTACCGCTTAAATCCAAACGCCTTTGCCCCAGCAGCGTTTCGGAGCCGATATCGGTTATTAACATCATTTCTTTTCCTTCGGGCACGATGCGCTGAAGTTCGTTTAAGCGGGGTTTGTCGTCTATATTCAAATAGCGCAGGTTGCCGTTGCGGCTGTATCCCAGGATTACCCAACTTAAATTGGGGTGTTTCTCGCCGATGCTGGCGCTGATAAAATAAATGTCGTCCGTCTTTTTCTGAGAAGGGTCTTTTTCAATAGTAACCACTTGTGCGGGCGGAACAAAACCGCCGTTTACCCGTATTTCCGGAAGGGGGACGGTAAATTCTTGCGTCTTTCCTTGGTAGCGAACCGTAATTTTATTTTGCGCCTGCGGGTATAGGCCGTGTATCGGAAATGCCCTGCCATAGCCGGCGGGGAAAGTGTGGGTAATGTCTGCATCGTTCCGTTGTCCGGCAACGGTAACGGTAAGGGGCGACTGGTTGGTAAAAGGCAGCTTGTATACGCCCGAGAGAGGGGTTCTCCCGCTGGGGTTTAAGATAAACCGCGGGGAGGAGTGACAAACAACCCACGCCGCTAAGGCGGCAAGGATTAGGACGCCCAAAAAGAGTTTTGTTCTTTTTTTCACTTTATTATTATAACATAACCCCGAACTTTGAAAGGAAACGTAAAAGCGGAAGCGGATTGGAAAAGAAAAAAGAAGGGCGCATTTCCCCAAGGAGTGCTCCGACCAAGTGCGCTTGAGCGGGTGGGGCGGAAAACTTTGCACGGGACAGCTTTTTACCTCAACAAAAATTACGTTTTTGCGTAGTTATTAATTTGCGCCCGGGGCCGTATGGTAGGGCAACGGTGGGCCAGTTTGTTGGCTGTAAAAGCCAACAAAAAAACCACGCTTTCGCGTGGTTTTTAATGGTGCGCCCAGGCCGTAGTGTAGGGAAACGGCGGACAAGTTCGTCCAATTGGCGTAGGCAAGGAAGCTTCGTCCGAACAAGATTTTTCACGCCAACAAAAAACCACGCTTTCGCGTGGTTTTAAATGGTGCGCCCAACAGGAATCGAACTTGTATCTTCAGCTCCGCAGGCTGACACTCTATCCATTGAGCTATGGGCGCTTAAATCGGATGGTTGCTGCTCTTTTTTACTACCTTATTATTCTAACATTTTTGTTTTTACATTTCAATTAAATTTATGCTTTTCTTATTCCCGTCGTAAAAACGCCTATTTATTATACTATTTTTATTGCTTTTCCCGTTTGTTAAACTGCTATAATGAAAATATGAAAGAAGAAAAAACCGGTACCTATGTGTACGACAAAAAATCCGGCAAAATGGTAAAAATTTCCGACCGGATCCCGTCGGTAACAAAATCCGGCGGTCATTGCTGCGGCGGCTGCTGCGGCCATTGCGGATGCCATGAAGACTAACCCACCCTCCGCCACCCCCACGGCCTTATTTATGCAGGCCCTGGCCGGCCTGCTGGCGGTGTTGCAAAAAGCATTTTTACCGCATTTGGCCGCCGGAATTGGGCTTTTTTTGATGACGGCTTATGTAACCTATATTTTTCTGCTTAAGCCGTTGCAGTGGCCGCCTGTTTTAGAGGCGGTATTGGTGGCGTGCTGTTTTGGCCTGTATGGTTTGGTTGCGTTTTCCTATTCGCTGGTAACCGCCTGCGTTTTTGCCTTGCGCGCCGCATGCACGACGTGGGAGGGCTTTATTGATGATTTGTTGGGGTTAGTTAAGCAAAAAGTCGCTTCCAAAATAGATAATATGAACGAAGGCATTGCCAAGGAGCAAGCCAAAGTGGTGGTGGCGGGCAGCGTGCAGGAAGTGGCGGGGCTGTTTCGGCAATATAATTACGCCTCTTGGCTGCGGTGGCTGGCCGCGGTGCTGTTGGGGGTGCTGACGTTTGCACTGCGCTCGGTACTGTTGGCGAAGATTGTGCAAATTTCCGGCAAGACGGTACAGTTAGGAAAACTGTTTGCCGGAAGAGCTACATTGGTAGGGGCGGTATTTTTGAATTTGCGGCTGTTTTCCACGCTTCTTTTGTGGGTTTTGTATGCGGGGGGCGTATTTATCGTTTTGATGAATTTTCTTTTTGTATTTTGGCTCAAATAATAGTTTAATATAGGCACGATATGCGCAAAGTTTTAGGAATTATTTTTTGTCTGTGTATAGCTATGGGTGCGTTTGCCCAAACGGCCTCGCAGTTGTTTGCCAAGGCCAAGGCGGAAAATAACCCCAATACACAGATTAAACTGCTTACCAAAGTCATTGCCAAGTCGCCCCGGATGGCGGATGCATACCACTACCGGGCGGATGCGTACCTAAGCTTGGGCCGCAACAAACAGGCGCTGGCGGACTATTCCCGCACCGTGTCTCTGCGCCCGCGGGATCCGTTCCGCTATTATGCACGGGGGCTTGCCTATCAAAAAATGGGACGCTATTCCTTGGCGCAGGCCGATTTTTCCAAAGCGATTTCGCTAAAACCTTCGTACCGGAATTTTTACTTGGCCCGGGCGCGGGCCAATGCATCGCTGGAAAAGTACGAGGATTCCTTGCGGGATTACCAAAAGTATTTGGGCAAGAGAAAACCCTCTTTGGAATTATCAAAGGAAATGATTCCGGTTTATTTGGGGGCGTACCGCTATGAGGAAGCGATAAAACGCCTCAAACAATTGCGCGCAGCGGGGGATGATTCGGCCGATTTGTATTTTTGGATGGGACGTATCTATTCGGGGCAAAACCGCCTGGATGAGGCTGTTTCGGCCTACAGCAAGGCCATTAACCGCGAGGCGTCTTACGCGCAAGCCTACCGCTATCGCGCCAGCGCCTTTAAAGATATGGGCGACAAGCCGGCGGCGCTGGAGGACTATACCGTGTTGCTTAAATTGCAGCCGGAAGCCATTTTTTACAACCGGCGCGGGTTGGTGTATGAAGAAATGAAACAATTTAAAGAAGCCGCCGCCGATTATACCCGCGCAATTGAATTAATGCCCAAATGGGCCATCCCGTATAATAACCGCGGGTTTGCCAAAATGAATTTGAAAGATTGGAAAGGCGCCAAGGAAGATTTGGAAACGGCTATTAAGCTGGACGGAACGAGCCCTACGCCGTATGTCAATTTGGCGGGTGTTTATTGGCTCAGCCGCAAAGACCGCAAAAATACGTATGACAATTTGGATAAAGCGGTGCGGCGCAATTTTAAAAATTTTGAATCGCTCTACGATGATGATCAAAAAGGCTGGATGTTTAAAAATATTAATAAAACGGCCGAATTCCGCGCTGTGCTGTATAAGTAGAGCAACCTGATTTATTAAAAAGCCCTTCCCGTTTTGGGAAGGGCTTTTTGCTATACAATGCCCATATAGATTAAAAACACCAGCCCGTAGCGGGCACATTTGGAGAGGCCCGCCGTAACGAGATAAAACCCGAAATTTACTTTCAACGCGCCTGCCACAATGGTAATAGGATCACCGATGAGGGGAATCCCCGCCAGAAGCAGGGCCGCGCGGCCGTGCTTGTCAAACAAGGCTTTGGCCTTTTCAATATAAGCTCCCTTTACGGGGAACCACTTTTCGTTTTGAAATTTGCTTAAATATCTGCCCAGTACCCAGTTTATGCTCACGCCCAAAAAAGTGCCGCCGCAAGCCACCGTTAGTAACAGCCAGTCGGTATATTTTCCGGAAGCCAACAGGGCAAACATAATCAGTTCTCCCTGGGCCGGAATAATGCTGGCCGAAATGACAGACATAACGAATTGAAAAATAAGAATATGCAGTTCTGGCATAATACCCCCTGTATAAGCCTAGCGGATTGGACGGTGTTTGGAAAGGGAAAAGAAGGGTTATATCGGGGCGTTTGCCGCGTTTTTACAGCCAGCCCGCCGCGTGGCACACTACTAGGTAGCGGCCCAGCTTGGCCAGGGTTACCAACAGCAAAAAAACAGGCCAGCGCACGCCCAGCGCCCCGGCGGCCAGGGTAATGGGATCGCCTATCACGGGCACCCAGGACAGAAGAAGCGCCCAAACGCCGTATTTTTGGAAAAACCGCTTGGCCTGTTCAAACTGGCGGGGCGAAAACGGAAACCATTTTTTATGCTGAAACCGCGCCAAATACCGCCCCAGCCACGCGTTGACGCAAGCGCCCAGCACATTGCCTGCCGTGGCGAAGGCAAGCAGGAGGGCCGTCGGATATTTTTGAGTATAGACCAGCCAAAACAGGATGCCTTCCGATTGGGCCGGCAGCAATGTGGCGGCCAAAAAAGCGGCGGCAAAGAGAAGCGTGCAGGCGGAAAATACATTCATCGGGCAGGTTCCTGCAGGGCGGCCCGAAGGGCATTTTGCCAGCAGGCTCTTTTTTCTTGATAGGAGCGTGCGGCGTGGGCGGGGCTGGTGGAGGGGAGAAGAAAAACTTCTTTTCCTAAAAATCCGTTAAACGCCCGTTTAAAGTAGCGGTGTGCAGCCTGCCCGTTAAACAGCAAGGTCTGAATATGGGGAAAGCGCGCAAAAAGCGTTGGAAAATCGTTTGGAACGGGGCGCGAAATGGCAGAATCTAAACTGCCGGTTCGTTCGCAGCAGGCCAGCGAGTCCCACAACCCGATGCGGTGAGCAAGAAGCGTGTTTTGTTTATCTGCATAATTGGCGGGTGTGCGGCCGGATTCCAACAGGTCAAACATCAGCCGCCAAAACTGATTGTGCGGATAGGCGTAATACTCGTGGGCCGACAGCGAAGCCGCCCCGGGCATACTGCCTATAATCAATATGCGGGTATGAGCATCGGCCAACGGGGGAAAACTATGCAGCGGTTTTGGCATACGAAATTAAGGATTTTCGCGCAGGTATTGCTCCAAAATCGCGGCGGCGCTGGCCACTTTATCCGGGCAGGGGCGCAGTTTATAATAGGCCTGCGTACGCGGCTGCGGCGTAGGATCCTGCGGGCCGGGCGGCAGGGAAAGCAGTTCCCGGCAGATGATGGAACCGTTTTCCTCTTTAAACCGGCGCGCCAGTTCCTGCACGCGCGCATAGAGTTGGGCTTTGGCGGCATGGTCGGAAGGATTGTCCGAACCGTATTTGAGCCCCAACACCATAAACATCGCGCTGACGGCCCCGCATACTTCGCGCAGGCGGCCCATTCCGCCGCCGAAACCGGAGCTTAGTTTAAGAGCCGTTTTATCGTCTAATCCGAGTTCTTTGCTAAAAGCCAAAAAAACGGCTTGGGCACAATTATATCCGTTAAGAAAAAGCCGCTTGGCTTCTTCTCCTTTCACAGCAGGTTCATTCATAAGTAAAGAAATCTTCTCCCTGTAAATTAAGGTTTGGGTACATAAGGGGTAAAGACGAAAGAGTATCCGTCGTCGGCCAGGTCTACACGGCACCAGACGGGCTCTCCTTTCGGGCCTTGAATCAGCGCCGATACTTCTACAAAGTCCGAAGCCGGAATATCTTCCCGAATGACGTGGTGAGAATTGCCTTTGCGCCAGCCGCGCACGGTAACTACCACCGGGATTTTGCCTTCTTCAAAGCTGTACATATAGGCATAATGCAAGGTTTCCTGCGCGTTAGGCGTTAAATAGGTTTGCCGGATATCCATATCTTTCATCATTTGGCGGGACACCGGCATGGTGCCCATGCTGGCCAGGCGCATATTGATGTCTAAATCGTTGGAATGTTTGCCGCTGTCTTGCACGCGAAGGCCGTTTTTAAGCACGTTGCGCAACGCCGATTCGTGAAGGCCCATCCCGCGGTAGAGATAAATTTTGCTGGTAGGAATCGGCAGGGTGGGGCAGTCCCCGGTGTAACCGTCCAGCGTAAGGCCGGAGAGGCTGGAAACGGTCAAGGAATGTTCCGATTTTTGAGGCCACCCTTTGGGCGGGGTTAATCCGCGCAGTTCTACGACTCTTCGCAGCGATTGCTGCAAGGAAAGGTTTTTAACTTTTTGTTCGTAAGCCGCTACCGCACCCGGATATTTTTTGGCAACTTGCGACTTGAAAGAAGCTGGCGCAACTTCCACCTTAGCAGCCGCCGCAGCCGCAGAGGCCGAAGGCAGCACGCCGCCAAAATTTTTCCATGCGGCCGCCGTGGCGGATTCTTCAATCACATTTTTTCCCAAGGCGCGCGGAATTTGCTGGAGGCCTTGCTTGGCAAGCTGCGCTTGCAGCGGCATGAATCCGGCCAGCAGGAAGAATCCCAGTACGGTTGCAAAAAGTTTTTTGTTATGCATAATCAGCCCCTGTGTTTAGTCTATATGAATAGTATAGGGTAACCCCGTTAAAAAAACCATAGGTCTTAAGACCTATGGTTCTTTCGTTTGTTTAGGGGAAGAGTAGGGTGTTACCCGAAAGCCTTCCGGCGCCAGCTCAATGCGGCACCAAGTCGGTTTGCCGTGGACTTGCAGCAAGGCCACCATTTCGCCTATTTTGTCGGCCGGGATATCGTTCGGAACGGTAATCACGCCGCCGCGGTTGAGTTCTTCTTTTACGGCAACCAGCACCACCATTCCTTTGTCTTTATTTCTCCAGGCGTAATGCAACGCCATCACGGGAGAATCGGTTAAGTTGATCACGCTCTCGCGCAAAATGGCCTTCATTGCGCCTAATCCGCCGGCGCTGGCATAGGCCATACGGCGGTCGTTATTACGCGGGCTGACGTCTTTAATTAATAACCCGTTTTCCAATATATTGCGTACGGCTTTTCCGTTTAAAGCAAGCCCTAAGCCGCGGTACATGTATTTTGCATGATACCCGAACGGGAGAACCGGCACTACGCCGCGGGTATATTTCAGTTCGGCAAAATCCTGTACGGTAAACGTTTGCTCCTTCAGGAGGCCCGGGCGTTGGGGTTTTTTGAGCGGTTTGGCGCCCCAGCGGTATAAGTTTTCTACGGCCTTGTGGGAAGAAATGCCCACGGATTTTTGCAGGCCGTATAAAAGTTTTTTATTTCTGTTTACAAAGCGGGCTACCGTCGGGTTGACCTGTACCGAAAGGGTAGGTTTGTCCTTTTGCAGCGAATTGGCGGCCGATTGCACAGCGGCCGAAGAGCCGGCTTGCGGAATTTGCGCCAGTTTTTGCGCTTGGGCCGAGGCCGCCGTTTTGGCAATTTGCTCCGAAGCGGTCTTTCCCGCATTGTTGACAATGCTTTTTACCACTTTCTTATTAGTTTGTGCGGAAAGCGGCAAAGAAACAAAGAACAGTGCAGCACAGAACAATACAATGTATAATTTTTTCCCTCTTTTCATAACTTTTATATTATATGTAAATATCTATTTAAAAAAACAGAGTCAAAAGACCTAATTTTTTTTGGGACTGGCCCTAAAAAATGATAGGATGTACCCAGATTTATGACCGAAACCTATATTTCTTACCCAAGCCCGCTGGGAGAACTGACCGTCGCCGGTGACGGGAAATATATTACCCGGGTAGTTTTCCCCGGCATCCGGCGCGGCTCCTCGCTTCCCCGCCAGAACAGCCCGCTGTTGCAAGAAGCGTGCCGGCAGCTGGATGAATACTTTGCAGGGCGTCGTTTCGTATTTGATCTTCCGCTGCGAGCGGCAGGAACGCCGTTTCAAATGCGGGTTTGGAAAGCGCTTGAAAAGGTTCCTTATGGAAAAACCTGCAGCTATGGCCAGCTGGCCGCGTGGGCCGGAAACCCGCGTGCGGCGCGGGCCGTGGGCGGGGCGGTGCACGTAAACCCCATTGCCATTTTAATCCCCTGCCACCGGGTAATCGGGGCGGACGGAACGCTGACGGGATATGGCGGAGGGCTGTGGCGGAAAGAATTTTTGTTACAGTTGGAAAAATCTTTTTTGCCGCGCATTAAAAACCCGGCCGAAGGGCCGGGATCTGTGTAGGGCTCCGGTTTCAAACCGGAGGAGGACAAGAAGGATGTTCTTCTTATCCAACCCGAACCGGCGTATTTTTATTGCATCTTCCCTGGGCCAGGCAGAATCCTTTTCTCGACCGATGTGATTGTTTTGTCACAAGTTGTTAGCGCAAAAAATGTTTTAAAAGCCATTGCTTCCAACGCGAGTACGGCTGGTAGCGCAAGGGCACATCAATCCAGTTGCGTTTGCATAAAATGCTTTTTTTATGCGAAAACGTTTCAAACCCGAATTTTCCGTGGTAGCACCCCATTCCGCTCTCGCCTATTCCGCCAAAAGGCAGATAGGGCGTGCTCAGGTGCATAATCGTGTCGTTAATGCAGCCGCCGCCGTAGCGAATTTGCTGGGTAATTTGCGAAATGCGCTTTTTGTCCGTAGAAAAAAGATAGAGGGCCAGCGGGTGCGGGCGGCTTTCTATTTTTTTCAGCGCTTCCTGCAAAGAAGAATAGGTGATAATGGGCAGAATGGGGCCGAAAATTTCTTCCTGCATGGCGGAGTCCTCCCACGAGACGTCTGTTAAAACGGTGGGCTCTATTTGCAGGGTGGCGGGAGAGGTTTTTCCGCCGGCCGCAATTTTGCCGCACGTCAAAAGAGCGCTTAAGCGTTGGAAATGTTTTTCGTTGATAATTTTTCCGTAGTGTGGGTTGGCCAAAGGCTGCGGGCCAAACTGGCGGGTAATTTCCCGTTGCAAAGCGGCCAGCAGGGGCTGTTGTAAATTTTCCGGACATAAAATGTAATCCGGCGCCACGCAGGTTTGCCCGCAGTTTAAAAATTTGCCAAATACAATGCGGCGGGCGGCCAAAGCGATATCCGCCGTTTCGTCTACCAAGCACGGGCTTTTCCCGCCCAGTTCTAAGGTAACGGGCGTTAAATTTTCGGCGGCGCGGCGCAGCACTTCTTTGCCTACGGCCGTGCTTCCGGTAAAAAAGATGTAATCAAATTTTTGCGTCAGGAGCGTTTGGTTTTCCTGCCTGCCGCCCGTTACCGTCTCGACATAATGGGGCGGAAATGTTTCCTGTATTATCTTTTGAATCAGCGCGCTGGTATGGGGGGAATAGGCGCTGGGTTTTAATACCGCCGTATTGCCCGCGGCCAGCGCGTCCACCAACGGTTCCATAGAAAGCAAAAACGGATAGTTCCACGGACTTAAAATTAAAACGTTGCCCCGCGGAACAAATTTGATAATGCTTTTGGCGTGAAAATTGGAAAGCGGGGTGCGGACGGTTCTGTCTTTGGCAAGAGAAGGAAGATGTTTTAGAAAATACGCAATTTCTTCCAGCGCCATTCCGATTTCGCACATATAAGCTTCGGTTTCGCTTTTGCCTAGGTCTTGGTATAAGGCTTGGCAAATATCGTCCCGGTGCGTTTGAATGGCATGGCGCAATTTTTTTAAAAAATTCAAACGGTTTTTTACGGGCAGCGTGGCGCCGCTTTCAAAAAAAGCCCGCTGTTGTTTTAATATCTCCTCCATATTTACCCCCAGATATGTACAAACGCTTACCCCTATATTATGACATAAAAAGTAGGAACTGTTGCTTAAAGGAAAAGCGGGATTCTCTGCTGCGCCCTAACAAAAAAGGCACTTCGTACGAAGTGCCTTTTAAAATGGTGGACCGGACAGGACTCGAACCTGTGACCTCCTGCGTGTAAAGCAGGCGCTCTACCAGCTAAGCTACCGATCCTAAAGCGATACTATATTTTAGCAAAATCCGAGCCGGAACTCAACGGGCGTATGCCGCATCGTTATTCTTCTACCGACGGAGTCGTGCGTTTCCACTCTTCTTCTTCGGGGCCCCATTTGTCTTTCACGGCTTGGGGAATTTTGTACAAAATACTGCTGCACTTGGCAGAAACCGTTCCGTCCGGCAGGACGATTTCCCCTTCCACCATGGCGCGGGAGCCGCTGTCTTTTATCACGCGGCCGATGGCTTTTAGCGGCGTGTGCGTGGGGGTGTTGTGCTTGTAGACCACTTCCATTTTAAGGGTAACCATTAAGCGGTTAAAATCATTGTTAAGCAAAATGGCGCGTCCGGAGGTTTCATCCAAAATGGTGGCCAAAATGCCGCCGTGCACCGTGCCGGGGTAGGAACAATAATTGTCGTCCAGCGAAAAACTGGCCTCTACCTGGCGTTTGTCATAATCGTTGTACCATTCCAATTTTAAGCCAAAAGGGTTGTTCCGCCCGCAGGCAAAACATTGTAAAGAAGTGGGTTGACGCAATTTTTTCATAAAAGCCTCCTAACGCTATTATACTTTTTTGGTAAACTAAAACTATGAAGAATATGGAAACGGAATTTAAGTGGGATGCCAATGTGCCGCGTGCGTTTGCGCGGATGCGCCGCGCGGTTGAGCAAGCGGCGGGGCAGGCCTCGCCGAGAGGCGCGGTGCAGCTGGCGATTTGCGATGTGTATTTAGATACGCCCGATTCGGCTTTTGAAAAACAACAAATTGCTTTTCGCGTCCGCTGTTGTGCGGGCCAATGGCAAGCCACATTTAAGACGCGCACGGAAGTGAAAAACGGAAAAGCCGTCCGCCGGGAGGAAACCCTGGAGTTGCCGGGCGTAAAAAATTTAAAGGAAGCTCTTTCTTTTTTAAACCAAAAAAAACGCTGGAAAAATTTGCCCTTGCAACAGCTGCGTCCGTTGTTTAAGCTGACCAATCGCCGTACCGTGCAGTTGCTTTCTTTTCCTTCTTTGGAGGCGGAATTGGCATTTGACCAATGCACGCTGTATGTGGCCGGGCGGAAAGTGCAAATGAAAGAAATTGAACTGGAATTAAAAAAAGGGAAAGCAAGTGCGTTGGAAACGTTAGCCCGGCAGTTAACCCAGCAAAGCGGGCTTTCGTATATGCGGGTTTCCAAAGTAAAAACCGCGTGTGGATTATTGAAATTGTGGGGGGAGAAATGATTGCGCTGGCCTCCTTGGTGTTTAGTTTAATTGCTCCCGGCGCGGGGCATATTTTGCAAGGGTATTACGCCGAAGGAATCATAATCGGGGTGCTGTTTGGATTTGGCAAAAGCGTACTGCTGCCGCTAGTTCTTCGGGTTTTTCGCGTTACTACGTTAAAGCGGACGCTGCAGCTTTTGTACCTGTTTAACTGGGGATATATTTTGCTTATTTTGTATGCCGCGCTGTCCAGTTTTTGGCGCGGTTTTTCAGCCACGCAAATGCATTTTTGGTATGCGCTTTTGTTTGCAATTGCCGTTACGTTAAGCTACAAAAAAACATTAAACGCATTTATTTTTACGGCGCTTTGCGGCCGCACGGAAATTTATCCGCTGGTGCGCGCGAAACGAAAAAATACGACGGAGAAAAAATAAAAAAAGAATTTTCAGACGGTAAAAACGGGGCTTGATTTTTTTTAAAAAATTATTCTATGACGGGAAAAAGTTTGCATTTTAAAATAATTTGTGCTATTATTTTTATGAGGTTAAAACTAATTGTCCTAGGAGAATAAAATGGCCGTTAAAAAAACCGTGAAAAAAGCCGCTGCCAAAAAGCCGGCTAAAAAAGTAACCGTGAAGAAAGCCGCCGTGAAAAAACCGGCTAAAAAAGCCTGTGCTAAAAAAGCGTGCGCCAAAAAAGCCTGCGCTAAAAAAACCGTGAAAAAAGTAGCCGTGAAAAAAGCTGCCGTTAAAAAAACCGCCGCTAAAAAACCGGCTGCCAAAAAAACCGTAAAAAAAGCCGTAAAAAAAGTAGCAAAGAAAAAATAATTTAGTTCCAACCAAAAACCGCCGGATTTATTCCGGCGGTTTTTTTATGTTCTAAAAGTTCCCCGGCACCCAGCGCCGGGGATTTGTATGATTATTTAATTTTATAGAACTTTGCCAACACGTCCCACGCTTCTTCGGCGGTTTCCACCACTTCGCAGGACTCGGCTTCTTCCGGCGAGATGACGCCGTAGGAAGCAAGACCCGGAATATTGACGACGGTATTCCAAAATTCTTTGCCCACCAGCACAATCGGAATATCTTCTTTTTTGCCGGTTTTGACCAGGGTTAGAATTTCAAACAATTCGTCAAACGTTCCAAATCCGCCCGGGAACACCACAAACGCCCGCGAGCGCATGACCAAATGCAGCTTGCGGATGGCAAAATAATGAAACAAGAAAGCCAAATTTTTGGTGATATACGGGTTGGGGCGCTGTTCGTGCGGGAGCGTAATGTTCATGCCGATGCTGCGCCCGCCGTTTTCAAAGGCTCCGCGGTTGGCGGCTTCCATTAGTCCCGGCCCGCCGCCGGTAACGACGGCAAAGCGGTCGCCCGCGTGCTGCACCACCAGCTTGGCAAAGCGGCGTGCTTCTTCGTAATACTTGGCCAGTTTCGCCAGGCCCTCGGCTTCGTACAAACGGTTTTGAAGGTTTTTGTCCGTCGGATTTTTAGCCAAGGCTTCTTTGGCGCGTTTTACTTTTTCTTGGGATTCTTTTTCTTCCCGCACGCGCGCACTGCCAAAGCAGACGATCGTGTCGGTTACGTTGAAGTGCTGCAAGTAAATTTCCGGCTTCATTACTTCCAGCTCCATACGAACCGGACGCATGACGTCTTTCTTTAACAGCTGAATATCTTCGTACGCTTTGATGTAAGACTCTTCATGTTCTACGGCGTCTTGTTCTTTGGTCATAAGCCCTCACTTGTTTTTCCACTTCAAAATATGTTTTGTCATTTCTTCGGCGTTCAGACCCAGCTGGTCATAGAGTTGGGCTACTTTGCCGTGTTCTACAAATTCGTCTCCGATGCCTAAGCGAAGCAATTTAAAATCGGCCTGCTTGTCGCTTACGTATTCGGCCACGGCCGAGCCGAAACCGCCCGCCAGCATATTGTCCTCCACCGTTACGATGCGGCGGGAAAGCTTCAGCGCTTCGTCAATCAAGTGCGTATCCAGCGGGTGCACAAAACGCATATTGGCTACGCCGCAGTCTATGTCTTTTTCGGCCAGCAGTGCGGCCGCTTGCATGGCGGGATGAACGCGGTTTCCGATCGCCAAGATATTTAGATCTTTTCCTTTCTTAAGCCACACGCCTTTTCCGATTTCCAGCCGTTTGGGGGCGGCGTCCATCTCCACGCCAAAGCCCGATCCGCGCGGGTAGCGCAATACGAAAGGCGCCTTAGCGTCCAGTGCGGTTTTCAGCAGGTGCTGCAGTTCGTTTTCATCTGCGGGGGCGGCCACAATTAAGTTCGGCACCTCGCGCAGAAAGCTTAAATCAAATACGCCGTGGTGGGTGGGGCCGTCTTCTCCCACTAGGCCTGCCCGATCCAGCGCAAATACGACGGGCAGTTTCTGCAGGGCCACGTCGTGAATAATCTGGTCGTAGCAGCGCTGGATAAAAGTGGAATAAATCGCCACCACCGGTTTCATCCCGCCGGCGGCCAGCCCGGCCGCAAACGTGGCGGCGTGTTCTTCGGCGATACCCACGTCAAAATAGCGGGAGGGGAATTTGTCGCGGAACGCGTCCAACCCCGTTCCTTCCGGCATGGCTGCCGTGATGGCAGTGATGGACGGGTCTTTTTCCGCCAGCTTTACCAGCGTGTTGGAAAAGGCCTGCGTAAACGTAATGCAGTTGGATTTGCCGATCGTGTCTCCGGTGTCTACGTCAAACACGCCCACGCCGTGAAACTTGGTGGGTTTTTCTTCGGCCGGTTTATAGCCTTTGCCTTTTTTGGTGACGACGTGCAGCATCACCGGGCCTTTTACGTCTTTGACGCTTTCCAGCACTTCAATCATTTCGTTAATATCGTTTCCGTTTACCGGGCCGAAATAGCGGAAGCCCATTTCTTCAAACAAGGTGCCCGGGAACAAAATGGAGCGCGCCCGCTTGGCCAGTTTGGCGGCGTTGTTGCCCAGTTCGTCAAAGCGTTTTAAAAAGTTGGAAGCTTTTTCTTCCGCCAGTTGGACGTATTTGGTGGTCAGCAGTTTGGTTAAGGCCTTGCCCAAGGCGCCGACGCGTTTGGAAATAAACATCTGGTTGTCGTTTAAAATAACCAGCAAGTCCGAGCGCAACAGCCCGGCGTTTTGCATGGCTTCATAGGCCATGCCGCCGGTAAGGCAGCCGTCCCCCACGACGGCGATGACTTTGTTTTTTTCTTTTTTCTGGTCGCGCGCAATGGCCATGCCCAGCGCGGCGGAAATAGCGGTGGAGGCGTGCCCTACCCCAAAGGTATCGTACGGGCTTTCACAGCGTTTTGGAAACCCGCTGAGACCCTTTTGGGTGCGAATGGTGTGAAATTCTTTTTGCCGCCCGGTTAAGAGCTTGTGAGCGTAAGCTTGGTGCCCCGTATCAAACACGATTTTATCTTCGGGCGTGTTAAACACGTAGTGCAAAGCCGTAATAATTTCTACGGCGCCCAAGCTGGAGCCCAAATGGCCGCCGTTTTTGCTGGCGGTGTCAATAATCACGGAGCGCAGCTCTTCGCATAACGTGGGCAACAGTTCTTTTTTGATGAGGCGAAGATCTTTCGGGCTCTGGATACTGGGGAGTACTTTCATAGGCAATCCTTCTTAATAAGTTCTGGTTTTAAAAAATTCGGCCATTTCATACAGGGGCCAGAGATTTTTCTTTTTGACGTTTTTCAGCGCGTCCAACGCTTTTTGGGCGTTGGCAATCAGCAGTTGGGCGTGTTTGCGGCTGCCTTCCAGCCCGTAGAGGCTGACGAAGGTCAGTTTGCCGTTTTCGGCGTCGCTGTTGGATTTGCCCAATTGTTTGGCGCTGGCGGTAACGTCTAAAATGTCGTCTACAATTTGGAAGACCAGGCCAATGCAGTTGGCGTATTTTTTAATTAACGTCAAATCTTTCCCGCTGGCGCCCGCCAACAGCGCGCCCGATTCCACGCTGCCGCGGATGAGTGCACCGGTTTTATTGGCGTGAATGTAATTTAAAATGGTTTCCGGGGTGGTTTCTTTGATGCGGGCCGGCAGCATAAAATAGTGGAGGGTTTTGTCGGCCAGAGGTTTGGAGTTTTGGCGCAGCTTGTCGGCGCGGAAGCTGTGGGCGTCGCTGCGGCCCATGCCTTCGGCGTATACGTCGGCCACTTGGCCGCCCACCATGCCGCTGGCGCCGGCGCAGTTGGCAAAATGCAAGAGCGCGTTAAGGGTGTTTTCGGCCCCGATCGCTTTTACTTTGCCGTTCTGGGCAAACACTTCAAACACGTAGGTTAACAGCGCATCGCCCGCCAGCAGGGCCAAATCCTCGCCAAAGACTTTGTGGTTGGTGGGTTTGCCGCGGCGCAGGGAGTCGTTGTCCATAGAGGGCAAATCGTCGTGAATTAAAGAATAGGTGTGCAGCATTTCCACGGCGCAGGCGGCGGGCATGACGTCGGCCGCTTTTTTGCCGAAGGCTTCCGCGGTGGCCATCAGCAAAATGGGGCGCACGCGTTTGCCGCCGGCTTGGAGCGAGTAATCCATGGCGTCGGTTAAAATTTTGGGCGAATTGTCTATTTTGGAAATATACTTGGATAAATTCTTTTCTACTAATTTGGCACGTTCTTTTAAATAAGCGTCAAATTTGTTCATATGGGAGAATCCTCTTTATGATACGGACTTTTCTTTATTATACCTTATTGCTATGCTCTGTGCGGGTGCCAAGGCACCGGTCGGTTGGGGAGCAGCTTTTTATTATATATAATTAGGGTATGGTAAAACTCAATCGGCCGCATATCGGCATTTTTGGAAAAATGAACGTGGGCAAGAGCTCGCTCATCAACGCCTTGACCGGGCAGCAAGTTTCCGTCGTGGCGGATCATCCGGGTACGACTACCGATCCCGTGAAAAAAATTATTGAAATTTTAGGCGTCGGCCCCGTAACTGTATTGGATACCCCCGGAATAGACGATACTTCCGCCCTGGGCACCCAGCGGGTGGAACGCACCAACGAAGCGTTGGATCAGGTGGATTTGGCCATTTTGGTGTTTGCAGACCAATTTGATTCTTACGACCAAACGTTGATGGAAACCTGCGTGGCGCGCAAAGTGCCGTTCTTCTTTGTGCACAATAAAAGCGATTTGCAAAAGCTGAATGTGGAAATCAAAGGTGCGGATGTGGTGGATTTCTCCTGCAAAAGCCCGGCCCTCTTGCCGCGGCTGTTGGAGATGATTAAAAAACATCTGCCCAAAAGTTCTTATTCGCAAGATGTCATTTTGGACGATTTTGTAAAGGCGGGGGAAGAAGTGGTGCTGGTGATTCCGATTGACGCTTCCGCCCCCGAAGGCCGCCTGATTTTGCCGCAGGTGCAAACCATTCGCAACCTGTTGGATATCGGGGCCGTGGCGGTGTGTTTAAAGGACACGGAACTGCGGAAATACCTGCAAACCCATACGCCCAAACTGGTGGTTACGGATTCGCAGGCGTTTGGTTACGTCAAAACGGTGGTTCCGCCCACGATTGCGCTGACGAGCTTTAGCATTCTGTTCTCACGCTTAAAAGGCGATTTTGACGCTTTCCTGCGCGGCACGCACGCCATCGACCGCCTGCAAGACGGCGACCGGGTGCTGATTTTGGAGTCCTGCTCCCACAGCGTTAATAAATGCGACGATATCGGACGGGTAAAAATCCCCAACCTGCTTCGCAAGTATACCGGCAAAAAATTGGAATTTGACGTGGTAGCCAATTTAGATCCCATTCCCGCCGATGCCGAAAAATACAAACTGGCCGTTCAATGCGGCGGATGTATGGTAACGCGCACGCAGATTATGCGGCGGCTGGAAATTTTGAAAGAGAAGAAAGTCCCTCTTTCCAACTATGGGCTGACGATTGCCTATTGCAACGGCATTTTTGAGCGGGTAACGGAAATCTTCCGCAAAAAAGGAATTTAACTTTTCCAACCGTTCTAAAGCCGCGGGTGTTGTATATCCCGCGGCTTTTTTGTTTTCCAACCCAAAAGCAAACGAAAAAAGGATAAAAAATACCCCGCTTGTGCAAGCGGGGTATGTAAAGCCGAATGAATTTACTTATTTGACTCTGCCGGCGGAACCGAATACGTTTTCGTTCTTTTCGGCATACATCTTAATAAGTTCTTCGCGGGCCGGGCCCAGGTATTTGCGCGGGTCAAATTCGCTGGGTTTGGTGGCGAAAATTTTGCGGATGGTGGCGGTCATCACAAGGCGGCCGTCCGAGTCCACATTGATTTTGCACACGGCGGATTTGGCAGCTTTGCGCAGCTGTTCTTCCGGAATGCCGGCCGTATCTTCCAATTTGCCGCCGTATTCGTTGATTTGTTTGACGGCCCATTGCGGAACGCTGGAAGAACCGTGCAATACAATCGGGAAACCGGGCAGACGTTTGGAAACTTCTTCCAAAATATCAAAGCGCAGTTCGGGCAGTTTTTCGCCGGGTTTTACTTTGAATTTGTACGCGCCGTGAGAAGTGCCGATGGAAATGGCCAAAGAATCCACGCCCGTGCGTTTTACGAAATCTTCCACTTGGGCCGGATCGGTGTAGGTGTGGTGTTCGGCGGAGACTTCATCTTCAATCCCGGCCAAAACGCCCAGTTCGCCTTCTACGGTTACGTCGTGCTGGTGGGCATAGTCCACTACTTTTTTGGTCAAGGCCACGTTTTCTTCATACGGCAGGTGGGAGCCGTCAATCATTACGGAAGAGAAACCGTTGTCAATGCAGTCTTTGCACAGTTCAAAGGAATCGCCGTGATCCAAGTGCAAGCACAGCGGTACCGGCTTGCCGATTTCTTTCATCATTTCCACCGCACCGCGGGCCATCCAGCGCAAGAGCGTGGCGTTGGCATATTGCCGGGCGCCTTTGGAAACTTGCAAGATTACCGGGGAACCGGTTTGTACGCAGGCGGTAACGATAGCTTGCAGCTGTTCCATATTGTTAAAGTTGTAAGCCGGAATGGCGTAACCGCCGGCCATAGCGTCTTTGAACATCTGGCGGGTGTTAACCAAGCCCAGATCTTTATAAGAAACGGTCATTGAACTGCCTCCTAAAAAAAATTTCTGTCCTAGATATTCTACAATTTTTTTCCGCTCTGTGGCGCGGGCGCCAGGCGCGCGGAGGGCTGAGAGGGGGGAACACCAGCCGGTGTTTGCTCTGCGGCCGGCCACCGGTGCCGTATGTTAAAGAGCGCGCCCGCGCGCGCGTCCGAACATACGACGGAAATTGCTTGCAAAAAAAGGCCTTTGTGAGTATAATGTAAATACCTTAACTGTCAGAAAGTGAGCAAAATGGAGCAAAAATTAGATTTTTCTATTCTTAAAACGTTAACCGAACTGCCGGGTATATCCGGCCGCGAAAGCGCAGTCCGCAGCTACTTAAAAGACCTTTTATCCCCCTACGCCGATGATGTACGCACGGACGTAATGGGAAACCTCATCTTTTTTAAAAAAGGCACTTCCGATAAAAATCTGCTTTTATGCGCCCATATGGATGAAGTGGGACTCATGATTCACCATATTGACGAACGCGGCTTTTTGCGCTTTGTAACCGTGGGGGGCATTGACCCCCGCACGCTGCTTGCGCAGCGGGTGCGCGTGCATACCAAAAAGGGCTCTTTTTTAGGGGTCATCGGCACAAAACCCGCCCATATTACCACCGAGGCGGATCGTGCCAAAGCGGTGGGCGTGAAAGACCTCTGCATAGATATGGGGTTGAGCGGCGAAGAGGTTAAAAAACGGGTGGAAATCGGAGATTTTGCCGTATTGGACAGAACGTATGAAGAATTTGGAAACGGCTTAATTTGCGCCAAAGCTTTGGATAACCGCGCCGGCGTATTTGTGTTGGCGGAAGTGCTGAAGGCGCTGAAGAACCCTTTTTACAATGTGTATGCCGTGTTTACGGTGCAGGAAGAAGTAGGCCTGCGCGGGGCGGCTACGGCGGCGTTTGGAATTGAGGCGGATGTGGCCCTGTGTATAGACACCACGGGCGCGGCCGATATTCCCGGATGCGCGCCGCAGGATTATATTTGCGCCTTGGGGCAGGGGGTAGGAATTACGGCGTTGGATGCGCGCACCATTACGCCGGAGCGCTTGTTTAACGCGCTTAAAGCGTTGTGCGACGAATACACCATCCGCCGCCAAATCCGCATTGCGCCGCGCGGCGGCAACGACGCCGGAGCCGTGCACCAGTCTAAAACCGGTATTCCCACCTGCGGGCTTTCTATTCCCACGCGCAACATCCACTCCAATGTGGAAATCGTCAGCAAATTTGATGTCGGAAATACTTTCCGTTTGGCGTATCTTGCGGCGCAAAACGGAATCAAAGAAGTTACTTTATAACCATAGGAAAAAATTATGAGCCGAACATTTGAATGGGGCAAGAAAAGAGGCGTTTTTGTAGACGTTACCGATTATTTAGATAATCCCAAGTATCAGATTTCCAAAGAAGATGCCGCCGGCTTGGAACGGCTGGACACCGTATACCGGGCGTTGGTATCGCTATTGTATAACTATGTGCCCACTTCGGGCCACCCGGGCGGAAGCATTTCCAGCGGGCGGTTTGTGGAGCATTTGTTATATAAGGATATGGCTTACGACTTAGCCCATCCGCTGCAGGACGAGGCCGATATCATTTCCTATGCGGCCGGGCATAAAGCGTTGGGCCTGTATGCGCTGTGGGCGCTTCGCAACGAATGCGCGCGCATTGCCGCGCCGCAGCTTTTGGCGCAGGACGAAAAACACCAGCTCCGGCTGGAAGACCTGCTGGGGTTCCGCCACAACACCGTGCAAGGCACTCCTTTATTTAAAAAATTCCATGTAAAAGCTTTGGGCGGCCATCCGGAGCCCTTGGTGCCTTTTGTGCGCACCAGCACCGGCGCCAGCGGCGTCGGGGACGGTTCGGCCGTGGGGCTGGCGTTGGCGGCGGCGGACGCCTATGGCGAAAATTGCCCCCAAGTGCATATTGTAGAGGGCGAAGGCGGAATGACCGCCGGCCGCGTAAGCGAAGCGGCCGCCATGGCGGCTACGGCCCAGCTTAAAAATGCCGTGTTCCATATTGATTGGAACGAAGCTTCCATTGAAAGCGAACGCGTCACGGCGGACGGGGAACACCCGGGCGATTACGTGCAGTGGAACCCGATGGAATTTTTCTATATGCACGATTTCAACGTCATCCGCGTTCCCAACGGGCACGATTTTAACCAAATTCATATCGCCCACCAGCTGGCGGCGGAACTTTCCAACCACCAGCCGACGGCTATCGTGTACCGCACGGTGAAAGGGTGGCATTACGGCATTGAAGGAAAAGCCTCCCACGGTTCGGGGCATAAATTTGCCTCGGAAGGATTTTACCAATCCCTCGCGGAATTTGAAAAAACGTTTGGCGTGTCTTTCCCGCGTTTTGAAGGAGACAAGACGGCCGAAAACATTGAAAAATACTATTGGAACTCGTTGCTGACGGTGCGCCAAGCGCTGGAGGCGGACAAACAAACCGCCGCTTATGCCGCTGCGTGCCTGCAGGAAGCGTCCGCCCGTCTGGCGGCTCACGCCCGCACCGTGCGCGCGGGGCTGGGCAACAGCAAAGACCTGTACCGCCGCTTTTCGCCCGAGCAGGTGCCTGCCGAGTTTGTGTTTGAAGTCGGCGCGTCCTACACCACCCGCGGCGTGCTGGGCAAGGTGCTGGCCTATTTAAACAAACAGACCAACGGCACGATTTTAACCGCTTCGGCCGATTTGTACGGCTCTACCGGCGCGGCGGAAATTTCCAAAGATTTCCCGGCGGGAAATTTTAATACGCTCTCCAACCCGCTTTCCCGCCGTCTTTCGGCCGGCGGCATTTGCGAAGACGGCATGGCCGCCCTGTGCACGGGGATTTCCGCCTTTGGCAAACACGTGGGCGTGGCGTCCTCTTACGGGGCGTTTTTGGCGTTTGAACACGTGGCCGCCCGCTTGCACGCCATTGGCGTTCAGGCCGCGCGCGAGGCCGGGGCCGACCCGAACACGTTTATTATGTTTAACGGGCACGCCAGCCTGCCCACCGGCGAGGACGGCCCGACGCATGCCGACCCGCAGGCGCTGCAGCTGCTGCAGGACAACTTCCCCAAAGGATCGTGCATTACCATTACGCCTTTGGAGGTGGACGAAATTTGGCCGCTTACGGTGAAAGCCTTGTCCATGCGCCCGGCGGTGTTTGCCCCGTTTGTGGTGCGTCCGTCATATAAGTTTATGGATCGTGCGGCTTTAGGGGCTGAGCCGGCGGCAAAGGCCGTAAACGGCGTCTATTATTTGCGCCGTGCAAAAGGCACAGCCGAAGGCACGGTATTGGTGCAGGGGGCCGGCGTGGGACGCATTGTGGTGGAAAAATTGCTGCCCAGGCTGAACAAAGAAGGCCCGGACGTAAATGTGTTGTATATCACCAGCCGGGAACTGTTTGAAGCCCTGCCGCAGGAAGAGCAAAACAAAATCCTGCCGCCGCAGTTGTTCCAAACGGCGATGGGAATTACCGATTTTACCCTGCCCACGCTGGACTGTTGGATAAACAGCCTGGCGGGGCGCAGGCATACGCTGTACCCGCATCGGGACGGCAGATTCTTGGCAAGCGCCTCGGCGGAAAAAGTATATGCCGAAGCCGGGCTGGACGGGGAACACCTGTTCGCCGCCGTATGCGCTTATGTACAGGATTTAAAAGGGGCGGCGGCTTGGCTGTAGGCCCCATAGGAGAATAAAATGGCAGAAGAAAAACCTTACTTGACCGGACGGACATATCTTTTCAGGCTTCCTAAAGGCAAGGATTTGTTGGAGTCGCTCGCTGATTTTTGCCACGACAACCAAGTGAAATGCGGCATCGTCAATGTGATTGGCTCCGTGTCTAACGCCACCATTGGCTGCTACGACCAGAACAAAAAGAAATACGAGAAAACCGTCATCAACCAGGAGATGGAACTCATCAGCCTCTGCGGCAACATCAGCATTCAGGACAACCGCCCGCAGGTGCATGCCCATGTGGTGATGGCCGGCAAAGACAACCAAGCCATTGGCGGGCACTTGTTCCCGGGTACCAAAATCTATGTGTGCGAGGCGTATATCCAGGAGCTGGTGGGCGAGCCGAAAGTAAGAAGATCCGATAAAGTAACCAAGCTTTCGCTTTGGGCTTAACGCGAAACTAATTAAAAAATCCCGCGTGTAAAACGCGGGATTTTTTTTGTCGGTCAGCAAAAAAAACGGGCGGACAGTTAGGCAAAGCGAAAACTCATTCTCAGACGGTAAAAACTCAAAAAAATCATTTTTTTAAAATCGTTTAATTAAAAGGGAGAAATAGGATACCAGTTCTAAAACAAACTGTCAAGCCTAAATTTATTTTGCTCTTGCCAAGCGGAAGTTAAAAAGTTTCAATACAAAGGTAGGGTAGTTTAAAAATTACACAGGAGGATGTAACTAGATGAAAAAACTACTGGGCTTACTTTTAGCCATGACGATGGCCTGGCCTATTAACGCCGCTATCGTAGATAATGTAGATGCCATTGGCGAAATTGAAGTAATTGGCGCCAATAACAATGCGCAAAAGAGCGAGGCTAACGGTGCGGCTTCCCGCGTGATGGCCGGCTTGTCTGCCGAACTGACCGAAGACGTGAGAGCCAACGTCCAATTCGTGTATAATACGGCTTGGGACGGGGCTGAAAAAGGTAAAGACCTGAACACCTATCAAAACCAGATTTATTTGGCGGAAGCCAATATGGTTTTGTCCAACTTGATGGATCGCTTTGAATTGACGCTGGGCCGCCAATTCTACGGCGATGAAGACAGTGCCTTGTTGTATTTTGGCCCGCGCCATGGTTATATGGCTGCGTTGTCCAGCCCGGTCACCTCGTTGGACGCCGCCAAACTGACCTATGCCGACGATGTTAAGGCCTTGACCTTGATTGCCGGTAAAACCACCAAAGTCTTAACCTTTGACCCGCAAACCAAATCCAATGCCGACTTCTACGGTATTGATTTCCGCATGAACCTGACGGATACGGTCAAAGCTCAAGTGTATGGCTATACGTACAAGAACAATGTTTGGAATGACGAATTCCAAGGGTTCTACGGGGCCAAATTGTCCATGATGCCGGAAGCCGGTGCCTTGAGCGTGGAATATGCCCGCTCTCACAGCGGCGACCGCTTGGTAAAAGAATCTCATGACAACCCCTACTTGGTAAAAGTAGACGGTTCGTTGAACATGGATGCCTTTACCCCCAGAGCCGCCTTCATCTACCAGAAAGGTACGGTATCTGAATACGGCGCTTATGCTCCGGGTTTAGTCTATGGGAAAACCTTCTTTGGAAATGACCTGACGGATGTATTGTCCGAATCTCGCATTTTCAACGTCGGTTTGGACTACAACTGGGAAAAATGGACGCTCGCCTTGGACGGCTTTGCCTTCCAGGATAGAACGGCTCAACACGCGGCCACGCTGGAAGCGGACTTGACCGCCACCTATCAGCACAACGAAAACGTGGGCTTGTTTGCCGGTATCGGTTATGCCAAACTGTCCAGAGCGGACTTTGACAGATCCGACGCTACCGTCTATCAAGCTGGCGTGAACGTGAAGTTCTAATCTGTTTTAACGCAGATAAAACCCCGCCTTCGGGCGGGGTTTTTTTATGGGGAAACATTTGGCAACTAGGCGGATCTTGGACGGGGAAGATACCCTGTCGAAAACGGCCGAACGGAAAATACCCCGGCTCTCCCCAGAGTATCCCCGCCAATCCGCCGCGGGCTTGTGCATATAAGAGCGCTTTAACATAAAAAACCCGGCGCGTTTAGGCGCCGGGCGCAAGCAAAAGCGTTTGCTTAAAAGTACAAGTCCCGTTTGCCTTCTTTAATGGCTTTGAGATTGTCCTCTATCATTTTATGGATAGGCGAATCCTGCGGGAAGGCGTCTTTGGCGGTGCTGTCAATCAGCGCGTAGCCCTTGGCTTTTAAAGGCGCGGGGGCAAAGTCTTCCAAGTATTCGGCAAACGTAAACATGGCGTTGGGCAGGCAGTGGGTTTTGATAAGGCCCGGTTTTGCCATATCCATAAAATCCTTGCCTACGCGGCCCAAGCGGTAGCAGCCCGTGCAGAAGGACGGCATATGTTTGGCGTCCACCACGGCGTCTATCACTTCGGCCAGGGAGCGGTCGTCGGTCAGCGTAAACTGGCTGCCGTTTTGCTTGTCGTACGAGTAGCCGCCCGGATTGACGCGGGACGCGGCCGAAATTTGCGAGACGCCCAACTCCAAGCAGGCGTTTCTCATGGCGGGCGATTCGCGCGTACTTAAAATAATGCCCGTGTACGGCACCGCCAAACGCAGGACGGCCACACATTTTTTAAAATCGTCATCCGTCAGCACGTCATTGGGGTGTTGGCTGAAGTCCGACCCTTCCGCCGGTTCAATGCGCGGAATGGAAATGGTGTGCGGGCCTACGCCGTAGGTTTTATCCAGATACCAGGAATGTTCCAAGGTGGCCAAAATTTCGTATTTGTGGTCGTACAGGCCTAACAGCGGCCCGATGCCTACATCGTTAATGCCGGCCTGCAGGGCGCGGTCCATCGCGTCCAGGCGGAACTGATAGTCTTTCTTGGCGCCGGCAATATGCAGCTTGGCGTAGGTTTCCTTATGATAGGTTTCCTGGAACAGCTGATAGGTGCCGATGTTGCATTTTTTAAGTTGCTCAAATTCGGGTTCCGTCAGCGGGGCGATGTTGACGTTGACGCGGCGGATGTTCTGCCCGTTCCAGCGGGTGTCGTAAATGGTTTTGATGCTGTCGTACACGTATTGCAGGCCGCCGCCGGGGTACGCCTCGCCGGCTACCATCAAAATGCGTTTATGCCCTTGCTGCAAGAGGGCGGTTACTTCCTGGCGGATTTCGTCCTGCGTGCTGGCGTGGCGTTTTAAATGGGTGTTGGAGCGGCGGAACGCACAATAAATGCATTCGTTGGTGCAAATGTTGGAAATATACAGCGGCGCAAACAGCACGATGCGGTTGCCGTAAATGGCTTCTTTAACGTATTTGGCCGTATTAAAAAGGTCGTTTAACAGTTTTTTATCGGTGAGGTTTAACAAGACAGCCGCTTCTTCCAGCGAAATGCCTTTTAACTCACGGGCTTTTTTTAAAATTTCCGTCACTTCGGAGTCCGAGTGGGACTTGGCTTTTTCCAAAGTTCGTTGCAGTTTTTCGTCATCAATAATCATACTTATATCATAGCACTTTTGACCGCAGGTGCGTTTGAAGAGGAAGGTGGGTAGGCCTTGAAAAAACGAAATTCAACCGTAAAATGAAAAGAAGAAGTCTGCTTACGGCAGTTGGGGGCAGATTGACTTTACATTTTGTTTTTTGATATAGTGAGTTGGATTTTACAGAAATTTTTAGCAAAATTTAATTTATAAAGAGATGATAAACAAATCTCAAGGATGTATTATGAAAAAGAACATTTTATTGGGATGTTTGTTGCTGCTTCCCGCTCTTGGATTTGGGGAAGTGGTTTCTTCCATCAGCTACAACCCTTCCCGCATGGGGGAATATGACTACTTGAAAGTAGCCGATTCCGCCACGCTGCGCGGCGGATTAAGCACACCGCGCATGGACATTGCTACCAGCGGTACCATAACGGTTTCTACAGATACAACAAGCCGGATTTATGACTTGCTGTCGGTGGCGGGGGAAAGTGGGTCGTCTATTGATATGCCGAGAACCGCTTTTCACGGAAATACCATGAATGCTTACAGCGGCTATGAATCGGTCAGTACTTCCACTCCGGCTGGACTGCTTTCTAAAGTAAATGCCATGGGCGGCACGCAAACCTATAATCAGGACTCCTATATTCAAACGTTAAATGCCGTCAATATCCTTAGACAAAAAGCCGGTACAGTAAAAGGCAACACCTTGACAGTGGAAGGAAACAATGGCTCCTCCGTAGATTTGTACGGCGAGGAGTCCACCAATGGTTTTTATTTGTCCGGAAATGATATCCCGGAGCCGACGGGGGCGCATACCAATACCGGCAGCACGTTAAATTCGTGCCAATTGGCTTGGGAAAAACGCAGAACGAACTCCAAACCTACCCAAGAGGTATGGCTGCTGGCACTGAAAAATTGTATTCCGGATTCTCCTGGCGGCGGATCTGGTGATGACGATGATGACGCTACCAAATACAAGTTTAGACAAGTGCGCTCTTATTTGAGAGTAAATAACTCCTGCAGTGACGGTACGGCTTGGTGTGCGTGTCCGAATACGCTGTCTGTCCGCTCGTCCGATGTGCCGACGGCTTATGTGGAATCGTGCTATTCTATTACCGGCAGCAGCGGGCAGGCGACGGAAGGCGGCCCCTGCTCGCAAAAAGGCAGATACTGCTTTAATCCGAGCGGGTGTCATCTGTCCGGTATAGCCAGTGTCGGCGTCTATGCGGAAACGCCCATTTTCCTTTGCGAATAAAATGCTTGCCTTTTTTTTCAAAAACCCTGCCCTAAGCGGCAGGGTTTTTTGTGGGAGTAATTTGCTATCATATAAATATGCCGAAGAAAGAGTCCGTTTTAGTCGTTTGCACAAACCGCAAAGCGTACCACGATTATTTTATAGAAGATACGTATGAAGCCGGCCTGGAACTGCTGGGAGCGGAAGTGAAATCCATCCGCCAAAAAGAGCTGAGTCTGGACGGCAGTTTCGTGCGGGTGGAAAACGGGCAGGCGCGCGTGTATAATATGCACGTAAAACCGTATAAGTTTAATTCCCTGACCGAGCCCGACCCTACACGCGTGAGGCGGCTGCTGCTGAACAAAAAAGAAATCCGCAAACTGGGCGCCAAGGCGGAGCTGAAAGGGTATTCGCTGGTTCCTGTGGAAGTATATTTTAAAAACGGCTGGGCGAAACTGAAACTGGGCGTGGCCAAAGGGAAACACCTCTTTGACAAGCGGGAATCTTTAAAAAAGCGCGACTTGAACCGCGAAATGGAACAACATTTTAAAAATAACATCCGTTTTTAAACGGGTTTGGCTTGTTTTTGTAGGAAAATACAAAGGTTTAGACGGCATTTTTCCCTATACAAAAATAAAAAACTGGATTTTTTTATTACAATTTTCTAAAATATATTTACTTGGGCGGGTGGCGGAATTGGCAGACGCGTACGGCTCAGGACCGTATGGACGAAAGTCCTTAAGGGTTCAACTCCCTTTCCGCCCATTTTTAATTTGTGTTGGTGACTATGAAAAAGTATGACTATTACCGGCCTTCGGCGTCGTCTTTAGGAAGAAAGAAACGCGTGGTTCGCCGGCAGGGGTCATCCTTTTTTTTTAGATTTTTTTTGGTAGTGGTGCTCTTGCTGGTCGTCGGCTGCGGCGGCTGGCTGGCGCTCTCAAAAGGCTACCGAATGCTGGTCAATTCCCAAATTACCGACTGGCACGCCAAAACCATTTCCGTAACGGGCGTTACGGGGCAAATCAATAAAGAAATTTCCGCTTTGGCCGCTCCCTACGAGGGGAAGGCTTTTTCCGTAAAAGATGCCGCCGCCTTGCGCGAGGCAATTGTCAAACGCTACCCTATGCTCAAAGGGGTATCGGTCAGCCGCGGGCTTTTAAGCGGCAAGCTGAGCGTTTCGGCCGTTCACCGCAAGCCGATTGCCAAGTTCGTCCTGCCGGACGATACCATCCGCTATATCGACGAAGACAGCACCGTGTATGCCGACCCCAACCCCAATTTGTTGGAGCCGGTGCCGTTTGTGGAGCTTTCCGGCCCGGTGCCCGAAAAGTTAAGCCCCGAGTTTATTGATTTGGTGGAAAGCACTTTAAAGTTAAACAACGAACTGGATTTTGCTTTTTTGCAAATGGATTTAAAAAACAATACCGTCAAAATGCATATGCCCGACGGCTGCGTGATTGATTTTGGCCCGGCCGTACAGCTTAAGCGCAAGGCCGATGTGGCAGCCCGGATTTTAGCCTATTCCCGGGAGCATTACGGCGAACTGAAAAGCTTGGATTTCCACTTTTTTAAATACGGAAAAGTTTTTTTAACACAGACGTCCCATTAAGTTTTATAATAGAAGATAGGTATATTTTTTAGGTGGTTCTTATGGCTAAAACAAACATCATTGCCGGCTTGGATGTCGGCAGCGGCAAGCTGACCTGTATTGCCGCGGCACACGATTTTGAAACAAATACACTGAAAGTCTTGGCGGGGCGCAGCGTTCCGTGCAAAGGGCTGCGGGGGGGGATGGTGTCGGATATTCGCGAAACCTCCGCCGCCGTAACGCATATTTTGGGCAGTATTGAACGCGAATGCAACCAGGAAATCGGAAACCTGTTTGTGGGCGTGCGCGGGGCGCATTTGGAATCTTTTTCCAACCACGGCACGTATAACATTTCCCGCATGGATAAAGAAATTACCCAGGCGGATATGGATTTGGCGATTGAAAACGCCAAAGCCATGCCGATTAAAAACGACAACGAAATCATCAATGTCATTCCGCAGGGCTATGCCATTGATAAACAAAAAGGCATTACCAATCCGGAAGGGATGGAAGGGTCTTTGTTAGAGGTAGACGTACACATTACCACCGGTTCTTCCACGCACCTGAACAATTTGGCAAAAGCCATCCAGCGCCCGGGGTATAAGATTGACGGTACGTTCTACAGCCTGGTGCCGCTGGCCGATACCGTGCTGACGCAGGAAGAAAAAGAAATCGGCGCACTGATTTTGGATTTGGGCGGAGAAACGATGTCCGTCGGTATTTACATTGACGGCATTTTAAAGTTCTCCCGCGATATCCCCTACGGCTGCGATTTGATTACGAGCGACCTTTCCCGCCTGTTGCACACCAGCCGCCAAAACGCCAAAGAAATTAAAGAAAAATACGGCGTATCCTTTCCTACCTTTTTAGACGAAGAAGGGGAAATCCCCGTTCCGTCTTTGGACGGGCGCAGCACGCACAACATCAAAAAAAGCTTTGTGCTGGACATTATCCAGCCCCGCGTGGAAGAACTAATTGAACAGGTGGCCTTGTGCGTGGAAAATTCCGGCTATAAAAAATTGCCGGTGGTGGGTGTGGTAACCGGCGGCGGCTCGCTGATGCCGGGCATTACGGAACACTGTGTAAACATCCTGGGTTTAAAAGAAGCGCGCCGCGGGGTAGTACAGCGCGACTTGATTACCAGCGACGATGAATTTTTTGATCCGCTCTACAGCACCGCTATGGCGCTGGCTATTTACGCTTCGGATAATTCCGGTTACGACGATTATTCCGGCGGCTCTTACGAAAAAGGAAGCTCCTTTTTCGGCAAGCTGGGAAAATTGTTTAAAGGCGTAGATATTTTTGGCGGCTGAGGAAACGTATGAAAGATTTATTTATGCCGGCGGACTTGTTTGAAACCAAGAAAGCCAAAATTAAAGTAATCGGTGTGGGCGGCGGCGGCGGAAACGCCATCAACCACATGGTCAGCTCCGGCCTGAAAGATGTGGATTTTATTGCCGTCAATACCGACGCGCAGGACTTGCGCCGCAACCGGGCGCCGTATTTGGTGCAGGTGGGCGAGAAAATTACCAAAGGGCTGGGCGTCGGCGGAGACCCCGAAAAAGGCAAAAAAGCGGCGGAAGAATCGGCCGAGAAGTTAAAGCTGATTATCGGCCAGTGCGATTTATTGTTTATCACGGCCGGGATGGGCGGCGGCACGGGTACGGGGGTGGCCCCGTATTTGGCCAAACTGGCGAAAGATTTGTACGGCGACGATTTGCTGGTAATCGGCGTAGTCACCCGTCCGTTTAACTTTGAAGGATACGTGCGCGAAAAGCAGGCCGACGAAGGCATCAAGGAAATGCAAAAGTATGTAGATTCCATGATTATCGTGCCCAACGAAAAACTGTTTGCCAACATAGACCCGGAAACCTCTTCCAAAGACGCGTTTAAAATGGTGGATGAGGTGTTGCTGCAGGCCGTGAAAGGTATTTCCGAAGTCATTACCCAGCCGGGGGAAGTGAATATCGATTTTAACGATGTGCGCAAAGTGATGTGCCATTCGCACAAGTCGCTTATCGGCATTGGGGAGGCCAGCGGGCCGGGCCGCCACTTGCAGGCGGTCAAAAAGGCCATTTCTTCGCCGCTTTTGGAAAATGCCGATATCCGCGGCGCAAAAGGATTTATTGTGCATTTCTCGGCGGAAGAAAACCTGACGCTTTTGGAACAGGGCGAAGTGATGAACCTGATCCGCCAATATGCCAGCAACGATTCCATTATTATGTTCGGCTATTCGTATGATTCGTCTTTAAACGGAATGTTTAAGGTGACGGTCATTGCCACCGGATTCAGCGCCGAGAAAGCCAATATGTTCAGCGCGCGCCGGCCGCTGCCGGCGGAAATGGCGGGCAGTACATCTATCAAAAAACCGTCCGTACAAGAAGTATTTGCGTCGTTCCACGAGCCCAAACAAACGGATGCCGAAGACGCAATGCTGATCCCGGCGTATTTGCGCCGCAAAAAAAACCGGTCATAAGAGGAGAAGAATATGGCGGTAGGACTGCAAAGTTTGTTACGAACCGTAGTAGACAACAAAGCCAGCGGGCTGCACATCCGCGGCAATTCCAACGCATACGTGCGTTTGAACGGGCAGATTAAACCCATTGACGACAGTTTTGTTTCCAACGACGAAGCCAAAAAAATGGCTTACGCCTGCATGGGCGAACGGGAACGGAGAATTTTTGAACAATACAGTACGGTGGATTTTTCGTTGGATGCCAAGTCCTACGGGCGGTTTCGTTTCAACGTATTTCGCCAAATGTCCAAAATTTGTATGGCCATCCGCCACATTCCGCTTAAAATCCCTTCGTTTGAAGATTTGCATTTGCCCGGCGATATTTTGCGCAAAATTGCCGACAACCGCCGCGGGCTGATTTTGGTTACCGGGATGACCGGATCGGGTAAAACGTCCACGCTAGCGGCCATGATTGATTACATTAACAAAACCCGCCCGGGGCACATTTTAACAATCGAAGACCCCATCGAATTTATGCACACGGACAATCGCTGCATCGTCAGCCAATTGGAGCTGGGGGTGGATACGCCTTCTTATACGGGGGCGCTGCGCGCGGCCATGCGCCAGGATCCGGATGTCATTTTAATCGGCGAGCTGCGTGACGGCGAAGTGATGAAAGCCGCTATCGGCGCGGCGGAAACGGGGCAGTTGGTGTTGGGCACGATGCATACGGTAAACGTTACACAGACGTTGGCCCGCCTGGTGGACGCCTTCCCGGTAGAACAGCACGAACAGGTGCGGCTGCAGCTTTCGGAATTGGTGCGCGGGATCGTGTGCCAGCGTTTGTTGCCCACCATTAAGCCCGGCATGCGCCCGGCCTTGGAAATTTTGGTTTCTACGCCGCAGGTGCGGAAACTGATTTTGGAAAACAAGCCCAGCGATTTGTATAAGATGATGCAAGGCGGCGAATTCTACGGGATGAATACGTTTGACCAATCCTTGGCCCGCCTGTACAAAGAAGGCTTTATTGATTTGGAAACGGCTCAGTCCGCCGCCACCAGCCCGGATGCCATTATGCTGGCCATCCGCGGCGTAACCAATAGCTTGGACGCGGTGAACGAATAATATGCGCACAAACGGAATGTTAATTGCCATTGACGGAACCGCCGGAACGGGAAAATCCACCGTCGGAAAAGCGATTGCCGCCAAGTTGGGCTATGGCTTTTTAAGCACGGGGGAAATGTACCGCGCTTTGGCGTATAAAGTGTTTGAAAAACACATTGTGCCCGAAGACCACGACGCCGTGTTGGAAGCCGCCAGACAGCTGCATTTTACGTTTGTCCGCCAGCCGGATGCCGCGCTTAAAATGTATGTAGACGGCGAATACTTGGGCGCCAAATTGCACTTGGAAGAAGTGGGCAATGTGGCCAGCCGCGTTTCCACCAACGGCGAAGCCCGCCGCGTGCTGACGGAAAAAATGCGCGATGTGGGGGATGACGGCGGCGTAGTGATGGAAGGGCGCGATGTGGGAACGGTTGTATTTCCCGACGCGGAAATGAAATTTTATTTAGACGCTTCGGCCCAGGAACGCGCCAAGCGGCGCGTCAAGCAGCTGCAGGAAGCGGGGGAACATCCCGATTATCAGAAAATTTTAAAACTGATTGAGGAACGCGACTACCGCGATTCCCACCGGGCGGTAGCGCCTTTAAAACCGGCCGAAGATGCGATTGTAATTGACACGTCGTCGCTGAATTTGCAGCAGGTGGTGGACGCCGTGTGGGAGAAAATCCAGCACTATGCTTCTTAATTTGATAAAATTAATAGCACGGATCTATTTCAGAGTCTGTTACGATTTTAAAGTAGAGGGATTGGAAAACATCCCCAAAACAGGCGCTCTTATTATAGCGGGCAACCACCTTTCCAACGCCGATCCGCCGGCTATCGGCAGTTTTGCCGGGCTGGTGCGGGATTCGCGGTTTGTAGCCAAAAAAGAACTCTTTTCCGTACCGGTGCTGGGCTGGTTCTTCCGCCGAAGCGGTTATATCCCGGTAGACCGCAAACGCACGATTGGCGATTTTGGTGCCTTAAAAGAAGTGGTGCACTATTTGGAACAAGGGGAAAGCGTGGTGATGTTTCCCGAAGGCACGCGCAGCCGCACCGGAAAACCGCAAAAGCCAAAAAGCGGTATCGGATTTTTGGTGTATAAGACGGGGGCTCCCGTCCTGCCGGTCAAGATAGAAGGAACTTTTGGCTGGCCGTGGGTGCGCCGGATACGGGTAAAATTTGGGCAAGTGATGCATTTGGAAAAGGATCCGGCCTTGGAACCCAAAGCCCAATATAAACAATTTGCAAATCAAATCATGGATGCAATAAATTCTATAAATATCTAACGGAGGTTACGCAGTCCACCCGCTTGGGAAAGACTGTAATAAGGACTTATGACGACAAACGAAGAAATTAAAAACACCGAAGACACAATTAACGAACAAGAAATGACGATGGATCAGTTAATTGCGCAGCAAGAGTCTTTATCGGAGAAGCTGTACAAAAAAGAAATTGTAGAAGTACCGGTCGTACAGATTAATCAAGATTATATTTTAGTGGATACCGGCGCCAAAAAAGAGGGGGCTATCGCCGTGTCCGAATTTGCCGGCAAAACGCTTCCGGCCGTGGGCGACACGATTTCCGCGGTGCTCGTAAAACGCGGTTCGGATGAAAGACCTGCCATTTTGTCCCACAAAAAAGCGTTGGAAGCCTTGGGCTGGGACGTATGCAAGAAAGCGTATGAAGCCAAAGAACGCGTGAAAGGCACGATTGTGCAATGCGTAAAAGGCGGTTATATTGTGGAAGTGTTCGGCGTAAACGGATTTATGCCGCTTTCCCTGTCGGAACTGCATACCGCTTATAAACATTACCTGCCGGTAGGCGCCAAAATTAAAGCCCAAATTGTAGAATTTGCCAAAGAAAAACAAAAACTCATCATTTCCCGCAAACAAGTGTTGGAAGAAGATGAAGCCGTCCGCCGCGAACAGGTGCTTGGCGAAATTAAAGAAGGCGACGTGTTGCGCGTGGTCGTATCCAAAGTGGATAAAGACAAATTGTTTCTCCGCTTCCACGGGATTGAAGGCATTGTAAACTTGGAAAACATCGCCTGGAAAGACCCCGAAACCGCCATTGCCAATTACCGCCGCGGGCAGCGCTTGAAAGCCAAACTCTTGGCGCTGGACAAAGAAACGCCGCGCTTGGAATTTGGTTTAAAGCAATTGTTCCTCAACCCGGCCGATGCGCTAAAACGCCGCTATCCGTACAAGAGCTCCGTCAAAGCGACCGTAACCAAAGTGGATCCGGAAAACGGGGTGGAATGCACGATTGGCAAGAACAACACCAAAGGATTTATCAATCCTTTTGAAATGGGCCGCGACTTTACCGCCAAAGAAGGCGATACGATTACCGCTTTGGTAGTGGGCGTGGATCCGGAAACCTTCACGGTCAACCTCTCCGTCAAGAAGTATGATCAGGTGCAAAACCGCAAGGTGGTTGCCCAGTACCTCAAGCAAGCACCGCGCCCGACGTTGGGCCAGTTGCTGCAGGATTCCTTTAAGACGGAAAACGACGAAGAAGAATCCAAATAAGTTAGATATTATAGAAAGTACAACCCCGCCTGTAGAGGCGGGGTTTTTGTTTGCGTTTCTTGGCTAAACAGTAAGTTGCAAAACAATTCGGCTACAAAAAAAGCCCGTTCCAAAGAACGGGCTTTTTACAGCAGTTTTAAAGGTTACTCGTGGTGTTTCTCCGTGGAGTGTTGGCAATTAATGCAATAGCGGGCAAACGGCAGGGCTTTAATCCGTTTTTTGGAAATAGGCTGGCGGCAATACTCGCAAGTGCCGTAAATGCCTTTGTCAATTTTGCGCAGGGCCGCTTCAATCTGTTCAATCGTGCTGTGGGCATTGCCGGAAAGTTCAAACAAAATTTCTTTGTCTAGGCTTTTGCTGGCGTCGTCAATCGGGTCGCCCACTTCGGCTTCGGGCATATCCATATTTTTCTTTTCTTTCAAGCGGGCGGCGGCGTCCTCTTTTAATTCCAAAAGATGTTTTTTAATTTCTTTTAGTTCAGCTGCCGTAAGTGCTTCTTTATTCGTCTTTTTTGTTACCATAAAAAATACCCCTGTTGGGAAAAATTGATGCGGCGGAAGAGATGGGTTTTCCGGGCACTGTTTGATTAGTTTAGCAAAGAAAAATTTCTTTTTCAACCCCCGTTTAAAAAACGCTTTTTCCCAACCGCTTTCGTATAGGAGAACGCGTCTGCCCGGCCGGGGCCGGCTGCATAAAATACGTTTTTCAAATGTTCCCAAACCTTGCATATTGCCGGTACAGGAACGAGGACAAGCTCGTTTTGAATTGTTATAATAAAAAATAGCATCGTCCACGGAGAATACATATGACCAGTTTTTTAACTCGCCCGGTAGGGGAACTGCTTACCAAAAACCCTTTTGTAGATAATTATAAGAAGATGTGGCCTTTTGTGAAGCCCTATTGGTTTCGTGCCCTGCTGGGGCTGGCCTTGGCGCTGCCGGTAGGTGCGTTGGATGCCACGGTGGCTATGTTTATGAAGTATTACACCGATGATGTACTGGTGGCCAAGGATGCGGCCTTTGCCGCGTTTATTCCGCTTTTAATTATTGTGTTTGTGCTGGTGCAAAGCGTGCTGACGTATGTGGTCAAGTATTTAAATTCGTGGGTGGGCAATAAAATTACGCTGGATGTGCGCAAAAAACTGTTTCGCAAGCTGTTAAGTATGCACAGCGGGTATTTTGACACCACGGACTCCGGCTATATTATGATGCGCTATAACGGCGACGCGGACACCGCCTGCAACGGCCTGATTAACAACCTGCGTATGATTGTGACGCGGGTCTTTTCCACCATTACGCTTATCTTTGTGCTGTTCTATAACTCCTGGCAGCTGACGCTGATTGCCGTGGGGGCTTTTTCCGCGGCGGGCGCACTGATTTTTATTGTGCGGCGCAAGCTGGAAGAACTGGTGAGAAATACGGTGGTCATTAACTCCATTGCCATGCGGGCCTACAATGAGATGTTTAACGGCAACCGGACGGTGGCGGCGTATAACTTGCAGGACGACCAGGAAAAACGCTTTGACCGGCTGATGGATGACGTGTTTAGCCTGAATATGGGGATGGTCAAACATACGGGCTGGCTGTCGCCGGTGATGCATTTTATCGTGTCGCTGGGGTTGGCGTTGGTCTTCTGGCAGAGCAGTTCGATGATTGTAAACGGAACGATTACCAGCGGTAACTTTACGTCGTTTGTGGCGGCGCTTTTGATGCTCTATACGCCGGTAAAAACCATGGGCGACAATTATGTGGACATTAAAAAAGCCTTTTTAGCCATTGACCGTATTTTTGAAATCTTTGCTTTAAAAACGGAAATTTCCGATAAACCGGGTGCGGTGACTCTGACGGGACTGCGGCAGGATATTCGCTTTAATCACGTTTCGTTTGCCTACAAACCCGGCACCTATGTGTTAAAGGACATCAACCTGACCGTTCCCGTGGGCAAAACGATTGCGTTAGTGGGCAATTCGGGCGGGGGAAAATCCACCATTGTCAATTTGATTCCCCGCTTTTACAGCGTCTCCAAAGGATCTATTACCATTGACGGCGTGAATATAGAAGATTTTACGCTTAAATCGCTGCGGGATCATATTGCGGTGGTTTTTCAGGATAACTTTTTATTTACGGGCACCATCCGCGACAATATCTTAATCGGCCGCCCCGGCGCCACCGAAAAAGATTTGCAGGAAGCCGTAAAAAATGCCCACTTGGATGATTTCCTGCGCACGCTTAAAAACGGATTGGATACGGAACTGGGCGAACGGGGCCTGACGCTTTCGGGCGGTCAGCGCCAGCGGGTGGCCATTGCGCGGGCGTTTATCCGCCAGGCGCCGATCGTGATTTTGGACGAAGCCACCAGCGCGCTGGATAACAAATCCGAAGCGATTGTACAAAAGGCATTGGATAACTTGATGAAAAACCGCACGGTGTTTGTAATTGCCCACCGGCTTTCCACGGTAATCAATGCCGATAAAATCGTGGTTTTAAACGAAGGGCAAATTGTGGAAGAAGGTACGCACGAAGAACTGTTAGCCATTCCCAACGGGGCGTATGCTTCTTTGTACAATGCGCAGTTTAAAAAGAAGGCAAAATAGCCGTTTCTTTCTATTCTTAATATCCCGGGCCAATGCTCGGGATATTTTTTTATAAAAAAGAGCCCTCTGCATTTACAAAACGCAGAGGACTCATCTAGTCGACTCTTCCATGATTACTCACTTATCCCACATTAGCAGGTTAGCTGACAGTCAAGAATTTTGCGGCACCGCACGACGCCTGAAGCCGGTTGCTCCGTCCCATATCTCTGGCGTGTTCCCGCCGCCCTCAAGCGGCAGGGCCAAGGCTTGTGAAACGGCCCTTGCACCCGGACAGTCCTGTCCCGCACGGCTTACTCCTCAAAGAACTCTTGTTTTCTGCTTGTCTGGTCTTCTGGCCGCCACGCTCTTCGCGCCCGCGTACCTGGTAACTTGCAGCAGTTGTCATCCGTTCGCGCCGCCCAACATCAACAGGAAAGACTGACGCGCCGGGGAAGTTTTCTGTACAGCCGCTCCCACCGGGGATACTATTAGTATAATGGAATTTGAGTCGAATTCAAGTGTTTATTCGGTATCCGTTACTTTGCATACCACGCATCCCAAAGGCGTAATTTGCCCCGGAGAATAAGTTTCCTCTTCCTTTCTTTCCGCGCTGCAAAGGCAAATGCTTCCTTCCTTTTGAAATCCTTTTTTTACCGTATAGCCTTTTGGCGTTTTAAACAACATCCATTTTCCTTCTATCAAATTGGTTTCCGGGCGGATAAAATAGAGATGATGCGGCACTTCGTGCCCAAGTTGTACCAAGTATTTGGCTCCTTTTGCATAGCGCAGCGGCAGCGTCCACCATTCGGCCACATCTTCTTCTTTATAAAGCGGATAGTTTTCGGGCACTCCCATTAAAACCGGCAGCGACACGCTGTTGCTTCGGGCTGCAGCAGGCGGTGTTTTGAGGTGTAAATTGTCAGCGCTGTAAGTGTTTTCGGGGGCTTGGGCGTCGCGCAGAGACTGGGTGGCCCGTTCGGAGGCTAAATCCGGATAGGTGGTAGTAGCCGGGAACAGGCGCATTACATCGTAGGAATCCAGGCCAAATAGTTGCGCCATTTGTGCGGCATAGCCTTTGGAGGGGCGTCTTTTCCCGGTAGCCCATAAGGCGACGGTAGCAGTGGAAACATGCAGGTATCTTGCTAACTTCGCTTGCGCGCCGCGCAATACGCCGCCGTTCCATTTTTCCAATTGCTTTTCAAATTTATTTATCATCGGCTCCTCCTTATAAAAAAATAGGCCCTGATGGGCCCAAAAAAAGCTTGACAAATGCTAACAATACTTACTATACTAGCTTTTGTAAGGGCGCTGCCTGCGTCTCTTATCTTACGGACGTACTTGGTTTTATCTTCCACTTACTTGAAGAAATCCAAACACGGAGCGGTTTAGCCTATAAACCGGCGCCGCGCACGCGGCGTGCAGGCTCCGTTACGTCCAGGTTGCGCAATTCTGCCAGGAAGGCGCAACTGTATTGTAGCAAATAAAAAGCCGTTTGGGTTAGCAAAGTTAAGATTTTTGGCTCGCCGTCCCATCTTATAAAGGGCTGTCCGGCCGCCAACTTAACTTTGCTGCCCGTCGGCCGGAGTGAAAAAATGGGCATATTGCTGCTGAAAATTTTACTGGGAGTAATCGTCTGGGCGGGGGTGATGGGATTTATAGCGGATGTGATTGATTTTTTGCGGGAGTGAGGATTTTTAGGGCGGGGAAAAGAGGAAATAAATTATAATATAATAATGAAATCCGGATTTTCCATCAACATCTACGGCCTCATTTTTGCCATCATGCTGGTAGTGGCCGCACTTACGTATCTGCTTCCCGCCGGTCAATATGACACCGTTCAAAAAGACGGCCGCTCCTACACGGTGGCGGGGTCTTATCACGCGGTAGCGTCTAATCCGCAAGGGCTGGCTTCGGTGCTGACGGCACCCGCCAAGGCGTTTGGCGACTGTGCCGATATCATCGTCTTTATTTTTATTACCGGGGCCATTTTTACCATTTTGGAGCGCACCGGAACGGTCAATGCCGTTATCTTGGGCACCAGCTATCTGTTTTCCCGCCGCGAACGGCTGAAAAAATTTTTTATTCCCGCCAGTATGGTTTTGTTTTCCCTGGGGGGAGCGGTGTTTGGAATGGAAGAGGAAACTTTAATTTTTATTCCTCTTTTTATTCCGCTTGCGCTTTCGCTGGGGTACGATACGGTAGTAGGCGTAAGCATTCCCTTTTTGGGGGCCTGGGTGGGCTTCGGCTCGGCGTTTATGAATCCGTTTACCGTGGGCATTTCGCAAGGAATCGCCCAGCTGCCGCTTTATTCCGGGCTCGGGTATCGGCTGGCGGTGTGGGCGGTGTGTACGGCGGTAGTCATTTTATTTGTTACGCTGTACGGGGAGCGCGTGCGCAAGCATCCGCAAAAAAGCCTTACGTACGAGGCCGACCGCGAAAAGCGCAAACAGCTGCACTTAAATGTATTGGAAAAGCCGGAGTTCAAACGCTCGCACATTTTGATTTCCATCGTTTTTGCCTTGGGCATGGCGGGGCTGGTGTATGGGGTGGCGGTGTACCACTGGTACATTATTGAAATTTCCGGTTTATTTTTGGGGGTGGGGCTGGTGTCGGCCGTCATTGGACGGCTGAGCCTGAACCAGACGACGGACGCCATTATTGACGGAGCGCGCAGTATGGTAAGCGTGTCTATTATGTTGGCCTTGGCGCGGGCGATTGTGGTGATTGCCTCGGACGGGCGCATTTTGGATACGGTGCTTCACTCCATTGCGCAGGCGATTGGACAGCTGCACCCGTTGGCTGCGGTGGAAGGGATGTTTTGGGCGCACAGCTTTATCAATTTCTTTGTGGCGTCTGGCTCCGGGCAGGCGGTGCTTACGATGCCGGTGATGATTCCGCTGTCGGACTTAATGGGCATTAGCCCGCAGCTTTCCATTTTAGCCTATCAATTTGGCGAGGGCTGGACAAACGCCATTATCCCCACCGCCCCGGTAACCATGGCCGCTTTGGGCATGGCCGGCATTCCGTGGCTTAAGTGGGCCCGGTGGAATGTGCCGCTGCAAATTGTACTGGCGGTGCTTTCCATGTTGTTATTAATCCCGCCTTATTTAATGAAGTGGTAACAGACTGCTAAAACTGCCTGAGCAAAGGGCCCTTAGCGGGCCCTTTTTCTTTTCTTATAAACTCACCTTCTTTTCGTAATCACAAGCCGATGGATAAAACAGATTTGGAGAATGCCGTCTTTTTCCGCGCCGCCCAAAGGGGGGAGGACGTGTACGGCGTGCAGGGAAAATGGGTGTATGCCGGGGCCGATGCGTGCCTGCGGCAATTGGTGCGGATTTATAATCAATTATTTGAAGAAGAAAATTACCGCTTTTGGGCGGAGTCGGAAGGCACTGCGCAGGGTGAGTGGTGGCATTTTTTTAAACTTCAGCAAGCGTATCCGCCCTACCCGCTTTACCGTGCCTACCGGGTGCCGTTTTTTGCCAAGGACGAAGCGTTGGAACTGTTTTTGGCCCGCCATTAAAAACGCCCTCGGATGAGGGCGTTTTATTAAGGCTTTACTTGAAGCAGCTGTTTGATGATGTTTTCGTGGATACGCAAAATAGTTTCGTCTTTAGAGGCCAAATTATTCGCCATTAGGGCAAAGGCAATCGGGCGGCCGCTTTCGTCGTACACGTAGCCGGCCACGGTTTTCACGCCGTCAATCGTGCCGCCTTTTACGCGCACATCCTGCACTTGGTGTTTGGGTTTTAAAAAATAACGCAAAAGCAGCAAGTCCCCGCGGTCATCGGGGGTGGCCAGGGATTGGTAGTAGTAGGAAAAATTCGGGCTTTTAGTCATAAACGCCAAGGTGTTTACCAGCACGCGCGGGGTGAGCATATTATCGCGCGAGAGGCCGCTCCCGTCGTAGAGTACGGCGTCTTGGGGGGCGGCTAATTTGTTTTGACGTAAAAATTTTTCCAGTTCGGTCAGCCCGTTTTGTACGCTTCCTTTTTTGCCGGCGTGCAGGGCCAGCTGCCGCAGCAGCATTTCGGCATACAGGTTAAAACTCCGTTTGTTTACAATTAGAATAATGTCTTTGAGCTCCGGTGACGAGTAGGTGTGCAGCAGTTTCATCTGCGCGTAATCCGGCGCCTGATCCGTCGTCTGCGGGCGGCCGCCTACGGCAATGCCTTCTTCGCGCAGGGCATTGTGCAGGGCCTGCATGGCAAACAGGGCCGGATCCGGCATGGCGGCCTGAATAGAAAAACCCGTCAGGTTGGTGGGAATGGTGCCGTAAATTTCCATTTCGTATTGTTTGGGGGCGCCGTATACGTAGGCGTTATCGCGTTTGTTTTTGGCGTCGGTCGTTACAAAACTGCTGAGGTGCAGCTGGGGAATTTTCGGCTCGGTGCGGGTCACTTCTGCGCGTTTGGCGTCAAAGGGTTGGGGAGAGAAGAAGATTTTAAACAAATTGTCGTGAAAACAAACCGGGCTGACGGGCGCGGCATAATAATTGCCGATGTTTTCCCAGTTTACCTTGGGGGCGATAGATGGGCCTTCAAAGGCGGAAACGTCGGCATACAGGCTGCCCTCCACCCGGCGGATGCCCACTTTTTTAACGGCCTTGGCCCATTGTGAGGCTACCTGCCGCCAGTCTTGCGCGCCGGGCACGCGGGTGGAGCCCAGGGTGGGGTCGCCCCCGCCTTGCAAATACAGGTCTCCTTTTAAAATGCCTTTTTCATCCGGTTGGGCGGACGCGTACAGGCGGGTTTGAAAACGGTAGTGCGGGCCCAAGGTTTCCAAGGCGGCGGCCGTCGTAAGCAGTTTGAGGGTGGAAGCCGGGGTAAGGCGCTGGTCGGCCTGCAGGGCAAAAAGCGTTTGTTCCGGATGATCGGTATAGACGGCCAGCCCGCCCCACCAAGCACCGTTTAAAACGGGGTGTTGAAGCTGTTTTTCAACCACCGCCTGCAGCGGCTGTGCGGTGGCGGACAGAGAGCAAAAAAACAGAAGCGCAAAAAAGGAAAATCGTTTCATATACATAGGATATCAAAAAAAGGCCCTCCCGTGCGGGGGACGGGCCCAAAAGCAAGGCCTTAAAAAGCCCCGCACGAAGCGGGGCCGTAAAGAAAGAAAATGAGACAGTTAGTTAAACCACGGGTACCATTTGTCTTTATCGCGGATGTTAATCAGCAGAGAGATGACCAGCAAATCGCGGGCGTTGAGGGCTTGGGGTTTGTCTATATTGCAGATAAATCGGTCAAACGGCGCATGCGCATTTTGGATGACGCCCTTGCTGTCCATTTGCCCCTCAATGGTGTAGTCCGCCCGCAAAAAGCCCCATAAGTGCCCGCAAATTTTGCGCAGCACCGCTTTCCACGCGCTTGTTTCCGTAAGGGTGGCCAAGGCGTTTCCTTCCCGCGTAAACATCCGCCACGTGCGGCGCAGGGCAAAGCGTTTGCGGGTAACGACCAATACGTCTTTGGAGCGGGCAAAATAAATTTCATAACGCTCGTGCGACAGGCCAAATCCTTTTTGCAAGACGATGGCCGCTTTTTTGCCTTTTCGGTCAAACAGGGTAATTTCCCGCAGTACTAACTGCGACCAAACCACCCCGCAGAAGAAGATGACCGCTCCCAGCGGAATAAGCAGGGAACAGGCGGAATAAATCGTGCTGTAGGCAAAAGAAGAAAGCGGCAGCAAGCCGGAATTTTCGCCAAGCCCCGCTCCGGCCAGCACCAGCAGCGTCAGCACGATAAGCGCCAGCCCGCAGAATAAAAACAGGCTGTCCCACCGTGCCGAAAGCGACGTTAACACGTTTCCTTGGTTGTCCTTGGCGCGGAAGATGAGCGAAGGCGTGCCGTAGAGGCGTTTAAATTTAATGGGGTAAAGCGAGTTGGGGTTGGCCGGCGGGAGCGTGTGCGGGCGGCGAATCAGCAGGCGGAGGCATCCGGCCCCGGCCAAGAGCAAGATAAATAAAACGAGTAATCCGATCAGTCCGTCAAACCCGCGGCCCATGTTGCGGATGTAGGGCGGCATATTTTTGGAAAGAAGCGTGCGGACGCGCAGTTTTGAAATGATTTTTTTAAGCGTTCCGGCCGTTGGCTGTGCTTGGGGGGCGGCGGCGGGAGCGGATTGGGCTTCTGCCGGGGCCGCAAGCGGCATGGAAAGGGCTTCTTCCTGCACGGCGGGTAGCGCCGCAATGTCATAGGCGCGGGGAGAGTCTAAATCCATTTCCAGCGGCTGGGGCGTCTCTTTCTTGACCGGGGAAATAAACGAAAACACCAAATCCGTTTCCGCGTAAGTTAAATCTTTGGCCAAAATGGAATAGCCTTTTTTATCAATCAAAAAGTACCCGGCGCCAAAGTCGTTTTTCGGCGTAAAAAAACTGATATAGAAAAAAGGATCCCCGGTGGAAAATTCAATGCGTTTGATTTCTTCGCCGGTATAGGAATTGCCGATGACTTGCATTTTTTTGCTTTTTACGTCGGCTAAATCGTTGGTTACTTTTTGCTCGATACACGTTTCGGTGGAGCAGTCCACCGTTTTGATGTCAATGCGCGAAGAGCCTTTTTGAATGGAAAGCACGCTGTCTTGCGGCGGGTTTTTCAGCTGCACCCAGCCGGCCGGCATATCCAGCGTAAATGCGCCGTCCTGCGACGTAAAAACACTCGCTCCCGCCAGCGGGGCGGACGCTAAGAGCAACAGCAGCAAAGCGGTTTTTCGTATCGGACTGTGTGCCATACTTCCATTATTATATTATATTCCAACGGGTTTTGAGCGGAATTCGCCCCTACGCGCGCGAAAACTTATATTGTACGCAGGGAGTTAAAATTGTATCATATACCTGTATAGTTGTTTTCCAAGGGGTGAACACATGGCTGAAAAAAATTACATGAACGAAAGATTTGCAAAACTCAAAAAATTGCTGCGCAAAAACAAACTGGACGGGTTTATCGTAACCAACAACCTGGATCAGTTCTATTTGACCAATTTTTTCTTTTACCCGAATGAAGCGGTGTTTTTGATTCACAAAAAAGGCGTTACCTGCTTTACGCGGGAACTGTATGTGGAATCCTTTGGAAAGTTTGCCCCGCAGATAGAAGTAATCGGGGATGAAAACCGCATCGTGTCCGCCATCGACAAAGCCCGCAAACTGGGGCTGGCCCGCCCGGGGTTTGACGCCGCCAAAGAAACCTATGTTTCCGGCGGTCTGCTGCGCGCCAGCGGATTTGTGGAAGCGGGCAGTTTAATTACCACCCTGCGCGAAAATAAAGACGCGGCGGAACTTAAACTGCTGCGCGAATCCAACCGCATTGCCTATTTGACGTACGAATATATTAAACCCCGCGTCAAAACCGGCATGACCGAATTTGAAGTAGCCGCCGAAATGGAACGCTTTATGCGCGCCCACGGAGCGACGACGACCTCCTTTTACACCATTGTGGCTTTTGGCGAAAACACCGCCAACCCGCACCACGAAACCAGCGCCCGCAAGCTCAAAGCCGAAGATGCGGTGCTGATGGATTTCGGCTGCGTGTACAAAGGGTATTGCTCCGATATTACGCGCAGCTGGTGGCACGGCAAAAAAGAGCCGGCCGAATATACCAAGATTTGGCACATTGTAGACAAAGCCCGCAAACAGGGGATTAAAGCGGTGGGCATCGGCGTGCCGACCAAGAAAGTGGACGCTACCTCCCGCGGCATTATCAGCGCGGCCGGCTACGGCCAGTACTTTACGCACGGCACCGGCCATGGCGTAGGTATTGAAATTCACGAAGATCCCTACAACAGCCAGCAGTCTGCGGCGATTTTGTCGGAAGGAAACATCGTAACCGTAGAACCCGGCATTTACTTGCCCGGCAAATACGGCGTGCGCTTGGAAGACACGGTGGCAGTAGCCAAGTCCGGCGCCAAAATTTTAACGAAGAAATAAGCGTATGGCAATTAAAAGTTTAGCTTCTCAAAGAATGGCGGATTTCCGCCGGGTGTTAAAACAAGCCGGTTTGGACGGCTATTTAACGGCAGCGCATTTGGAACAGCGTTACCTCTCCGGCATTGATTTGTATGACGGGGAAGCCGTTTTCCTCATTACGCCGCGCAAAGGCTATTGCATTACCAAACGCCTCATTGCCAGCAAGATGACGCCGGCCGCTTCGTTTTTGAAAACGGAAGTGGTTCCGTATGGCGGCATGTTGGAAGGCGCCCTGGCCAAAATCCAAAAATTGGGGCTTAAGCGGGTGGCTTTTGACCCGGCCTTAATTGATTTGGAACGCGGGGCAGGCTTGCTGAAAGCCGGCCTTTGCAAAACCTCCAGTTTGATTGGCGAAATGCGCATGGCCAAGTATGCCGATGAAGTGGCCAAATTGCGCAAAGCCTGCCAAATTGCCTGGAACTCGTTTGAAGAAGTAAAACCGCAAATCAAAACGGGCATGACGGAAGAAGACGTGCGCATTTTAATGGCTTTGGCCATGCACAAGCGCGGGGCGGATTCCATTCCGTTTAACATCGTTTGCTTCGGCGAAAACACGGCCGACGCGCATCATACGCCTTCCAAAACCCGTAAGCTCAAAGCCGAAGATGCGGTGCTGATGGATTTCGGCTGCTATTATGAAGGCTATACGTCGGATATGACGCGCAGCTGGTGGCACGGCAAGAAAGAGCCGGCCGAATATACCAAGATTTGGAACATTGTAGACCAGGCCCGCCAGGCAGGCATTAAAGCCTTGCGTGCGGGCGTAAGCGCGGGCGCGGTGGATGCCGCGGCGCGCACCGTGATAGAAAGAGCCGGGTACGGAAAAGAATTTTTCCACACCACCGGTCACGGAATTGGACTTCAGGAACACGACCGCCCGATTTTGCGTGCGGGCGCGCCGGACGTACTGGAAGAAAATTTTGTGGTTACCATAGAGCCCGGTATTTACTTTGACGGGCGCTGGGGAATACGCTTGGAAGACAGCTTTTTAGTTACCAAGAACGGTTCCAAAAAATTAACGCAGAAATAATTTCGGGCTGCTGCCCACAAAGAGGTATAACATGTTAAGTACTACTGAATTTCGCGAAGGACTTATTTTTGAAGACGAAAACGGTCAGTTGGTGGAAATCATCGAATTCCAGCATCACCGCAAAAGCCAAGCCCGCGCCGTGGTGCGCGTGAAACTGCGCAACATCAATACCGGCGCCGTGATTGAAACCGCCTACCGCCCCGAAGACAAATTTAAAGAAGTGGAAGTGGAAAAACGCCCGTTCCAGTATCTCTATACCAACGGCGATATGGCCACCTTCATGAATACCGAAACCTACGACCAGGTGGAAGTGGAAGTAAAAAAACTGGGCGATTTGACCAAATACTTAAAAGACAATATGGACGCCATCGGCATTTACATCAACGACAAACTCTTCAACGTGGAATTGCCGATTAAAGTTCCGCTCAAAATCGCCTCCACCGTTCCCGGCGTAAAAGGCGACACCGTGGCCAACACCACCAAAGAAGCCACGCTGGAAACCGGCGCGGTGATTAAAGTGCCGCTTTTCATCAACGAGGGTGACACCGTGCTGGTGGACACCCGCACCGGCAACTATGTAGAACGCGTGGCCGCGTAATGTTTTTTCGGCGCACGGCCTTAACGATAGCGGCTTTGTTCGTTTCGGGCGGGCTGTGCGCATTTGATGTGCAGTATGGTTCTTTCTTTGCCGTTCACGATGTATCCGTAGAAGACGGACGGCCCGTTTTGCCGCTGGCCCGCGGAAAATACGCCAACGTGCGTATGCTGGATGAGGAAACTTTTTTCTTTGTGAAAAATTGCTCCGGCAACTGCCGCCAGCCCGCCGTTTCGGCGGATGCCCGGATTGTTGAAATGCGCGCCGCACAGACGCGCGCGGATATGTGGATTGCGGACGTTTCCTTCGGCGGGCAGTGGCTGATTACGTTTTTAATTTTTAAAAATCCGACCGGTTACCGTGTGATTGAGCCGGAACATTTTTCTTTTTTAAATGACTCGCTTCAACAGCGCGTACGGCAAATGCTCTTCGCCCGTGCCGCGCAGGAAGCGGCCCCTAAGGAACAAAAATGAAGTGTACGTTAAAACGCACCGGCGAAGTGCTGGCTAAGGAGGTAGAAATAGCCAACACCTATTTTACCCGACTCAAAGGGTTGATGTTTCGCCGCGGGCTGGAGCCCGGGAAAGGGTTGTTGCTGGATCCCTGCCCGCAAATTCACACGTGTTTTATGCGTTTTAACATTGATGCCGTTTTTTTTAATAAAGACGGGTTGGTATTATATGTAGCCGAGCAAATGAAACCGTGGCGTTTTGGCCGGTTTGTGCGCGGCTCGCGCTATACGCTGGAACTGCCAGGCGGTACATTAGCCGGGCGGGTAAAAAAAGGCGACGAAGTCCTTTTGTCGTAAAAGGGCGTACGGTCACAATTTAATTTGAGGAAAACAAATGAATATAAAAGGAATATGGGCGGCGCTTGCCGTTGTGTTGTTGGGCGTTTCCGGCGCGTCGGCCCGGAACATTTGGGACGATTTCAGCGCCAACGTAACGCGCGATAACGTCCGCGCGTTTACCAAAGACTTGGGCGGGCTGATCGGCTCGGGCACGTATACCACGGGGCGCATTTTGGGCTGGGGCGGCTTTCAAATCGGGCCGCGCGGCAGTATGGTTTTTCGGATGAGCCAAGGCAACGGCGCGGATTATGCTACCAAACAGCACACCGCGTTGGGCGACCGCGATGAAGTGGGGGAAGTTTTTTATCCGTGGTTGCAGGCCGATATCGGGATGCCGTTTCGCATTGACGGGTTTATCCGCGCCAGCAGCTACCAAGGGCTGACGATTGCAGGCGGCGGCCTGCGCTGGGGGATTACGCGCCCCAGTGAAGTGTTGGGCTCCTTCCAGCCGATGCTGGTGGTGGCCGCGCACAGCGCCAGCGCGCGGGATTTTTCGGCCACGCATTATAACGCCAGCTTGGTATTGTCGATGAAGTTTAAATACTTTGTGCCGTACATCGGCGGCGGGGTGGATTATACCACGCTGAACATTAACCAAGCCCAGCTGGACGCTACGCTGGAAGGCGAAAGCGAACACGCCGCCACGGCGCGTGCCACGGTGGGGTTCAACTTCAAACTGCCTTCGTATATGGATTTAAGTTTGGCCGCCAACTATGCCTATTACGGGTTGGGGGCGGAAGCCTCGCTGACGCTGCGGTTTTAAAAGCGAAAGTTTAGAACAATCAGGCCGGGAATTTTTCCCGGCCTTTTTTATTGGGAAAAATGTATCTGCTGACAAAAGGGGGGATTGTTTCCCTGCCCGGGAGGCAACAATACGGATTTCCCGTTGGGGCCCGGTTGGGGCGCGCCGTTTTCGCGGGGAGGGGGAGAAGGCGAGAAGCGGATAGAAGGCGTTTTTTAAAAGAAAACCACCCGAAGGGTATTTCTTCGGGTGGTTTTGGGTGGTGTGAAGATTAATTTCCTTTATAATAGATGGCTTTTTTGGTTTGGTCGGCCACGGTTTTGCCGGCGGCGTCTTCCAAGACGAGGAAAGCAAAGTCAATCGTCGCCGCGGCGGATTTGCCGGAAATAATGTTGCCGTCTTTTACGGCGTAATCTTCGCAGTAGGTGCCGCCAAAATCTTCATTCATGGAAGTAAAGCAGGTGTAGCGGCGGCCTTTTAAATAGCCGTCGTGGCCCAGAATGGTCGGCCCGGCGCAGATGGCGGCCACGGTTTTGCCGGCGTCCATAAACTGCTTAATCAGCGCGTGCACTTCCGGGCTGGCTTCCAGGGCCTTGTACTGCGCCCCGCCGGGGATGACGAGCAGGTCATATTGGGCGGCGTCCAGCTTGGAAAACGGCAGCAGTTTCGTGCAGGTTAAACCAAAGCGGCCGGTGGCGTCCTTATCCAACAGCGAGTAAATATCCACCGTCACGCCGCCGCGGCGCAAAATGGCAAAGGTGCCCACGGCTTCTATTTCTTCAAATCCGTCCGTTACAATCATGCAAATTTTTTTCATTATTCTTCCTCCGGATGTCTTTCTTCATACGGCTCAAATTGGCCGGGGAACAGGAAATCCTCCACGATGCGTGCACAATCGGCCACGCAGCCGCGGCAGGATCGCAGGCGGTCGGTCTTTCCGTCCGTTCCGCGCAGGAGCGCGCAGCAGGAGGAGGTGTTCCAGTCCTCAAATTTTTGAATCATTTTGTTGCCCAACTCAAAGGTGGAAAACTTGGACGCGGGGGCCTGTAGGTTGGCGTCGCTGTTTTTAAGGCCGGCCAGCATCATCATCGCGCAGACGGAGCCGCACGTTTCGTAGCGTTTGGCAATGCCCAGCCCGTAGGCTTCCACGGCGCGGAAGGCGGTTTTTTCGTCCATGCCCAACAGGTCGCAGTACGTACACGCGACGGCTTGGGCGCAGTTGTAACCCTGTTTGTGTTTGTTTTTGGCTTCTTGTACTCGTGATTTCATCATAATGGCAAAAAGCCCCGCCGCGCGGGCGGAGCTTTTAAATTATTTGGCGGCTTTTTGAAGCGCGCTTACCTTGTCGGTCGCTTCCCAGGGGAATTCTTTGCGTCCGAAATGCCCGAAAGAAGCGGTGGCAAGATAAATGGGATTTCTGAGTTTAAAATACTCAATAATTCCCCGCGGCGTAAGCGGGAAAAGCTTGCGTGCAATTTGGGCCAGTTTTTCATCGGGGATGACGCCCGTCCCGTCGGTATCCACGTAGAAGCCGACCGGTTCCTCCCGCCCGATGGCGTAGGCGATTTGCACCGTGCATTCGTGGGCCAGCTTGGCGGCCACGATGTTTTTGGCGATGTAGCGCGCCATGTAGGCGGCGGAGCGGTCTACCTTGGTTGGGTCTTTGCCGGAGAAGGCGCCGCCTCCGTGCGGGCAGCGGCCGCCGTAGGTGTCCACGATAATTTTGCGGCCGGTAAGCCCCGTGTCGGACTGGGGGCCGCCGATTACAAATTTGCCGGTGGGGTTGATGTAGATTTTGGTGTCTTTATCAATCCATTTTTTAACGGCGGGAATAATGGCCGCGGCTTCAATTTCTTTTTTGGATTTTTCGGTAATTTTGCTGCCGGAGCGGTCTAAAATTTCTTCGGTGTGCTGGGTGGAAACGACGATTGTGTCCACGCGCACGGGTTTGCCGTCTTGGTATTCCACGGTTACCTGGCTTTTGGCGTCGGGCCCCAGGTAAGGCAGCATTTTGGTGCGGCGGGCTTTTTCCAGATTTTTCAAAATTTCGTGCGACAGCACCAGCGACAGCGGCATATATTCCAGTGTTTCGTCCACGGCATATCCCACCATCAGCCCTTGGTCGCCCGCGCCGCCCACATCCACCCCTTGGCTGATGTCGGGCGATTGCTTGCCGATGACGTTAATCACCGCGCAGGTTTTGTAGTTAAAGCCGTATTTGGCGTCGTCGTAGCCGATGTTTTTAATCACATCGCGCGCGATTTGTTCCACATCCACCCACGTGCGGGTGGTAATTTCGCCGCCCACGATGACGAGCCCCCTCGTGATATACGTTTCGCAGGCTACGCGGGCGGTTTTGTCTTTCTTTAAAATTTCGTCCAAAATAGCGTCGGAAATTTGATCGCAGACTTTGTCCGGGTGGCCTTTGGAGACGGACTCGGAGGTAAAAAAGCATTTTCCTTGTTTAATCATAGTACGGACTCCTGACGCCGTTTTGAGGGGAAGCGGCAGATTTAATTTATAATATATTATACCATTTCAAATAAGAGGGCCAAATGAGCAAAACATTTATTTCGTGGAACGTAAACGGCATCCGCGCCGCGGAGAAGAAAGGGTTTTTGGATTTTCTGTCTTCCTGCGGGGCGGATATCTTGGCCGTGCAGGAAACGAAAGCCTGCCCCGAGCAGCTTTCCGCCGCTTTGCAAAATCCGCCGGGCTATCACGCGTTTTATTGCTGTGCCGAGCGGAAGGGATACAGCGGGGTGGCGTGCTTTTGCAAGGAGAAACCGCTGGCGGTTTCGTGCGGGCTTGGCGTGGAAGAGTTTGATAAGGAAGGCCGCACGCTTATTTTGGAGTATCCGCATTTTTATTTTTTAAACATCTATTTTCCCAACGGCGGGCAGGGGGAAGCGCGCATTGCGTTTAAACTGCGCTTTTACGAACGGTTTTTGGAAAAGAGCAAAGAACTTTTTAAAACGGGCAAAACCGTGATTGCCTGCGGGGACGTGAACACCGCCCACCGGGAAATAGATTTGGCGCGCCCCAAAGAGAATGCGGGCGTAACGGGATTCCTGCCCGAAGAACGCGCTTGGTTAGACCGCTTTTTTACGGAAGGCTATACAGACGCGTACCGCGCGTTTGAAACCTCCGGCGGGCATTACACTTGGTGGGATTACAAAACCCGCGCGCGCGAGCGCAACGTGGGCTGGCGGATTGATTATTTTATGGTGGACGAAAAATCGCTGCCTAACGTAACGGGGGCGGACATCTTAACCGATGTAACGGGTTCCGACCATTGCCCCATCCGCCTGCGGATGAATATATAAGGAGCATAACGGAGCAACAAGCGGTTTAAAAAATAGGAACAAAACGGGTCTTGATTCTTTTTCCGATTTTTGTTACATTTAAGGTACGGGCTGAAAAGGGTGTATAAAAATCTTTTCAGGCCGTTATAAAAAAGGAGATAAAGCTATGAATAATAAGAAGGGTTTCACCCTGATTGAATTGCTGGTAGTCGTCTTGATTATCGGCATCTTGGCCGCCATGGCCATGCCCGCTTACTTCAAAGCGGTGGAACGCGCCCGCGCGGCTGAAGCCGATACCATGATTGGTACCGTCGTCAACGCTCAACAGCGCTACAAAATGAAAACCGGTAAATATGCCCAGAACTGGACCAGCTTGGACGTTGCTCCGGCCAATGCCACGGCTACTGCCGTGTATTGCACCAAAGGCACGCAGGCGGCTAACTGCGGTGGTCAGAATGCGTTTGAAATCACCTTGTACGGAACTTCCGCTGCTGATCAGAACACTTCCGGTGTAATCGCCAAACGCGTAGGTACGGGTCAATATACGTATACCTTGGAAAAATTGTATGATTCCACCGATACGCCTTACTGCGTACCCGGCACCGCTCCGGATGATGCGGCGTTCTGCATGGAATACCACGGTGTAGAAACGGCGGGTGACTTGCCTTATACGAAAAATCCTCAGGGTACCGGACAGGGTGCTTCTGCGTGGCCGAGCGGCTATAAAAAACCGGCTGGCACTGGCGCTGCTGCTGGCGGCGGCCACTAAGCTTCTGCTTACACAAGTTTTACCCGCTCCCGAATTTCGGGAGCGGTTTTTTTATGCCTTCTTAGGCAGGGGCCGCGTGCGCCGCTTTGCACCGGCAAGGCGGCAATCCTTAGGGTGCGGCCGTGCCCACGCCCCTGCAGGGTCTCTGCATCGCCGGGCGAAAGATCCCTTTTAAGCAAACAAAAAACCGCGCCGTTTTACGGGCGCGGTTTTTGAAAAGAGGGGGAATCAGGCTTCTATCCCCGTAAACGTTTTTAGTGCAAATCCGATTAAAAAGCTTACCGCCGCCACGCCAAAACTCAAACACGTCATTTCAATAAAGCGGTGTTTAAAGTTTTCGCCCCGCGCCACGGAATAGTAAAACATAAACCCGGCAATTAACAGAAGCGCAAAAAACAACATCAGCCCCAGCGCCGCAAACACATTGTTCAGGCATGCAAACGGCGCCACCAAGAGGGCCACCGTAATCACGTACGCCCCGCCCGTGTACACGGCGGCTTTTACGGGGTGTTTGCCGGCGTCTTGCTCGGTTTTGGAAGACAAATACTCCGACGATGCCATAGACAGCGCCGCCGCAATACCCGTAATTGCGCCCGTCAGCGCGATGAGCTTGCTGTTGGAAAGCGCCAGCGTGAACCCCGCCAGCGCGCCCGTAAATTCCACCAGCGCGTCCGACAGGCCCAAAATCACCGAGCTCATATACGCCAAGCGCTCTTCGTTAATCAGCGCAATCAGTTTTCCTTCGTGCGCGTCTTCTTCCTCGGCCAGTTGGGCGATGCGGGGGTACTCCGTAAACGCGCGGTACGTGCCCGAGGCGTGGTGCTCGCCCGATTCCATTAATTTAATGGCAAACGTAAGCCCCAGGGTGCGGGCCAAAAAGGAATACCAAACGATTTTAAAACGGTCGGGCACGGCGGCAACGCCCGTTTCGCTTTTAATTAAATCGTAGTGGCGTTTCTCATCGGTGGAAAGCGTTTCCAGCACGCGGCGGTTTTTTTCGTTTTTTTCGCGCGCGGCAAGTTGCTTGTAAATATGGTATTCCGTAATTTCGTTGCGGGAAAATACTTCTAAATTATTTTTGGTTTCTGCTAGCATAGTATCCTCATTCAAATACCCGGCCGGGCCGGGAAAATAAAACGGGTTAGTTTTGGGGGGTGTTTTCCGTGGGGGGTGCGGGCGTTTGCTGCTGGGGCGTCAGCGGCAATAAGTCCTTGCCGTAGGCAAAGTCAAACACGATGCCCGCAATAAACTGCAGTTGGTTGTACAGGTCTTTTTCGCTGATAAATTCATCGGGCGCGTGGGCGGAATTTTCCGCCAGCGGATCCATATCCGGCCCCAGGCCGTAGGTAATCACGCCCAGCTTGCGCAAGAATTCACTGTCGCCCGACGCCGGACTCATGCCCGGCACGGTAATGGCGCCGGGGAAAAGCTTTTGGGCCGTTTTGGAAATGGAGGCAAACAGCTCGTCCGTTCCGTCCATCGGGGTCGGGAAGGGCGTTTGCGGGCGTTCCAGCATTTCCAGCGTGATGTTGTCCTCTTCCGTAAACAGGTTTTTTAAACGGTCAAAAAATTCATCCGGGTCGGATCCCGGCAGCAGGCGCACGTTTAAAATGGCGCTGGCTTCGCCGCTGGCGGAGCCGGTGTCTTTGCTGGCGGAAAGGACGGTGGGGTTTAGCGTGTCTTTAAGCTGGGTTCTAAAGAAAGGGTCTAACGCCATTACTTCGGCGGCGGATTGGCTGTTTTGCGGGGTGCCGTTTAGCAAAAAATCAATGGTGGTTTGGCCGTCTTCATCCTGCAGGGGGGCGATGGCCTTAAAAAAGGTGCGCGCGGTGGGCGTCAGGCGGGCGGGCGGGTTGTAGGCGGCGATTTTGGCCAGCGCCTGCGAAAGCAGATAGACGGCGTTGTCGTTTACCGGCATGGAAGAATGCACCCCCGTGCCGTAGGCCGTTACTTTGATGTCCATATACATTTTGGTGGAGGCTTCGGCAAACACAATGTCCGCCCCGCCGCGGTTTTTGATAATGCCGCCGCCTTCGTTTAAGGCGTAGCCGGGGTTGATTTTGTCCCAATGGGCGCCGCCCAGCCACAGAAGGCCGGTTTCACTGCCGGATTCCTCGCCGGAGGTGGCCAAAAAAATCAGGTCGCGCGCGGGCGTTATTTTTTGGTCTTTTAGCCACGTAAAAAGCGCCAAATAGACGGCGGTATAATTTTTGGCGTCCGTGGCGCCCAGGCCGTAGATGTTGCCGTTTTCGGCCGTGGCTTTGAAAGGGGGATAAATCCACCCCTCGGCGGCGGGGGCGGTGTCTAAATGGGAAATAAGCAAAAGCGGTTTTTGGGAGGGGTCGCTTCCTTTGATGCGCGCCATCAGGTTGGCGCGGCCTTGGCTGGGGATAAAAATATCCCAGTCTATGCCGTGTTTGTTAAATTCTTTATAAATGTAGCGCGCGGCGGAAAGTTCGTCCGGCTCCGGCAGGGACGTGTCTATGTTTAAGAGGTTGATTAAGTGGCGTTTGGCTTCGGCGTTCAGCGCGGCCCAGCCGTCGTTTTCCTGCGCCTGCGCCGAAAACGACAACGCCCAACATGCCAACCCGATTGCCAGTATGCGTTTTATCATTTGTCCGCCAGCTCAAAGTGAAGTTCCGCCCCGGCTTCCACCCCGTGCTTTTGGGCGGTTTTGGCCGCCAGCTCCAGCACGTATTGCCCGTACCCCAGGGCATAGGCTACTTGGCTGTCGGGCGTGTAGGTATAGGAATGGGGCACCTGATGGGCTACGGACGTAACCCGCTTGTCCGAGCCGATAAATACCATATCCAAATCAATCAGCGTGTTTTTCATCCAGAAGGCTTGTTCTTCGTCTTGTTCAAACACAAAAAGCATACCCTCGTTTTCGGGCAGTTTTTTTACAAACATCAGCCCTTTTTCCTGCTTTTGGGGCGTATCGGCCACGCGGGCGCGCACGGCAAAGCCGTCCGGCAGGGTAACCGTAACGGTTTCGTACCCGCCGCAGGCGCACAGCAAAAGAAGGCTTAGCAAACACGCAAGATGTCTCATATATATAAGTGTAGCAAATTCCCCGCCGCCGCGGTACCTGCGGCGGGGCTTTTACGGGGGAAATGACGGGTTTTCTATAGGGAATTTCTTCTAAATTGGTATAATACAAAAGATGACTTGTTCCTCCGAACCCATTTTGGAAGTGCGCAATTTACACATAGACTTCACTACCGAAGAAGGCCGCCTGCCGGTGCTTTGCGGCCTGTCGTACGCGTTGCCCAAGGGGCGCGTGCTGGCGGTGGTGGGGGAATCCGGCAGCGGAAAAACGGTGCATGCGCTGTCTGTCTTGCGCCTCTTGCCGCCCAACGCGCACGTGAGCGAAGGGGAAATTTGCTACAAAGGCCAAAACCTGGCCTTGCTTTCGGAAGGGGAACTGCGCCGGATACGGGGCGGGAAAATTTCCATGATTTTCCAAGATCCCGCCGCCAGCTTAAACCCGGTGCTTACAATTGGCCAACAACTGACGGAAACCCTGCTGGCGCACCGCAAAATCTCCAAGGAAGAGGCCCGGCGCCAAGCGGCCCGGCTGTTGGAAAAAGTAGGTATTGTCGGTGCCGCCAAACGGCTGGAGGAATATCCGTTTCAATTTTCGGGCGGGATGTGCCAGCGCGTGATGATTGCCATGGCTCTGGCCCTTTCGCCGGACGTTCTGATTGCCGACGAACCAACCACCGCGCTGGACGTAACGGTACAGGCTCAAATTTTACGGCTGATTAAACAATTGCAGGCCGAAAGCGGCATGTCGGCCGTGTTTATTACGCACAACTTGGCGGTGGCCGCCGCCGTGGCCGATGAGGTGCTCGTGCTGTATGCCGGGCGGTGCATGGAACAGGCGCCCGCCGAACAACTTTTTAAAAATCCGCTTCATCCCTATACGCAGGGGCTGCTGAATTCGCTGGCGCCGCTGCACCAAAAGGTAGACGAACTGCCCGTTATCGCCGGGCATCCGCCGGTGCCGGGGAAAACGCAAGCCGGCTGCCCGTTTGCGCCGCGCTGTCCGTTTGTGTCGGAAAAATGCCGGAAAAGCTGCCCGCCGCTGTTTGAAGAAAACGGGCGGAAAACACGCTGTTGGCTGCGGGAGGTGCACGCATGAGCGTCCCCGTGCAGATTACCCATTTGTACAAAACGTACACGCGCCGCCGCTGGATAGGGAAAAATTGGGAAAAACCCGTTTTAAAAGACATCAGCCTGACGCTGGAAGAAAACCATGTGTTGGGGCTGGTGGGCGAATCCGGCTGCGGCAAAAGCACGCTTTGCAAGGTGCTTCTGGGCATTGAAAAACCGACTTCCGGCCAAGTGCTGGCGGACGGAAAAGACGTGGCTGTGCTGTCCAAAAGCGAATTTAAGAAATTGCGCCGGGTGATGCAGGTGGTGTATCAAGACCCTTACTCCAGCCTGGATCCGCGCATGACGGTGCGCCAGATTTTAAGCGAGCCGCTGGAGATACACGGCCTTAAAAAAGAGCCGCGGGAGCGGGACGCTTTTTTGAAGGATTTGCTGGCGGCGGTCGGCCTGTCCGACACGCAGCTGGAGCGTTACCCGCATGAATTTTCCGGCGGGCAGCGCCAGCGCATTTGCATTGCACGGGCCTTGGCGCTGGATCCCAAAATTTTAGTGGCGGACGAGCCCGTCTCCGCGCTGGATGTGTCGGTGCAGGCGCAAATTTTAAATTTACTTAAAAAAATTAAAACCCAGCGGCATTTGTCTATGATTTTTGTAACGCACGATTTTGCCGTGGCCCGCTTTTTATGCGATGATATCGCCGTGATGTACCAAGGCCGCATCGTAGAGAAAGCCCCCGCCGAGGAACTGTTTCTCCACCCGCAGCACCCGTATACGCGGGCGCTTCTTGCGGCGGTACCTTCGGTACAGAGGCCCCGGCTGCACCCGGAAGAGCTGGCGGAAGCGCCTGGCCGGACAGATTGGGCCTGCCCGTTTGCCGCCCGCTGCGCCTATGCCCAAGCTTCGTGCAAAAGCAACCGTTTTGAATTGAAAGAAATTTTTCCGCGTCACGCCTGTGCGTGCGGCGTGCTGCCGTTTGCGACGGAGAAAAAGAAATCCGCCTGATAGGAGCTGTATGATGAAACTAAACCAACAACGTTTGATTGATACTTTTTTGGAGCTGGTGCAGATAGACAGCGAGTCTTTTCATGAAAAAAAGATTCACGGTTTTTTGGTGTCCCGCTTAAAAGAACTGGGCTGCCGCGTGTATGTGGATAAAGCCGGTTCCGCGTACAACACGGACGCGCCGGGCAACATTATCGCTTTTCTGCCCGGAACGGCCAAAAGCAAGCCGGTGGTGCTGTGCTCGCATATGGACACGGTGGTGCCGGGCAAAGGGGTAAAACCCGTAGTCAAGAAAGATTGCATCACTTCGGACGGAACCACTATTTTAGGCGCGGATGACAAAGCCGGCCTGGCCATTATTTTGGAAGTGCTGCGCACCTTAAAAGAGCAAACGCAAGTGCCTTATCCGCCGGTGGAAGCCGTTTTTACGCTGACGGAAGAAACCGGCATGCAGGGCGCCAAAAATTTGGACTATAAAAAAATCAAAGGGCGGGAAGGGCTGATTTTGGATAATGAAGAAGTCACCGAACTGTTGGTGCAGGGCCCGGCCGTAAATACCATTGAAGTTTGGATAAAAGGGCTGGCGTCGCACGCGGGCGTCTGCCCGGAAAAAGGCATTTCCGCCTTGGAAGTGGCGGCCTATGCTTTGTCGCAGATGAAACTGGGCCGCGTGGATAAAGAAACCGTGGCCAATTTTGGCGTAGTGCAAGGCGGAAAAGTAACCAATGTGGTGATGGATGAAGTGTATTTAAAAGGGGAGGCCCGCAGTTTAAGCGACGCCAAACTGGCCAAACAAACCGCCCATATGAAAGCGTGTTTTGAAAAAGCCGTCAAACATTTTACGAAGAAAATTGACGGCAAAGTGCATAAACCGCAAGTTAAATTTGTGCCTTTCAAGCGCTATCCGGCCGTTAATGTGCCCCGCAACAACGAAATGGTAAAAGACATTTTGTCCGCGGCCAAAAAGTTGGGCGTGCGGGTGCGGGCCGCAGCGTCCGGCGGCGGCTGCGACGCCAACGTGTTAAGCGGGTTTGGCTTTACCTTGCCAAACTTGGGCGTAGGCTGCCGCAACTGCCATACGCTGAAAGAAAAATTAATCTTAAAAGAATTCTTCCAGGCGTTTGAAATTACGCTCGCGGCGGTGCTGGCGTACCGGAAATAAAAGGAGAGTCCGGCAGGTATGTTGAACTACATTGTCAGAAGACTGTTGCTTTTGCCCCTGGTGGTGTTGGGGGTAACGTTCCTGCTGTTTTTTCTGACTCAGCGCCTAAGCCCGGAAATGCGCGCTTCCCTGTATGTAAAAGATCCGCGCCAAATGGGCGCGCTGGAAGAAGTCATCCGCCAATACGGCCTGCGGGACAATGTGTTTAAGCAATACGGCCGCTGGCTGGCCAACGTGGCCCAAGGCGACTTGGGCTACAGCCCCAGCGCCAATATGCCGGTTGCGCAAGCGATTAAAGAATATCTGCCCGCCACCATTCAGCTGGCGTTTATCACCATTTTGTTTGTAGTCTTTTTTGGCGTCTGGTTTGGCAGCGCCTCGGCCGTGCATAAAGACAAATGGCAGGACATCGTGGCGCGGCTGGTGTCGGTGGGGGGGTTCTCGCTTCCGATTTTCGTGCTGGGGCTGATTTTGCTGATGATTTTTTACGGCAAACTCGGCTGGTTTGCGCCCGGCGGCTATTCCGTGCAGACGGATATGATTATCCACGGCGGCGCGTTTAAAACCTATACCGGGTTTTTGCTGGTGGATTCTTTGTTAAACGGCAATTTGCGCGTGTTTGGCGATGTCCTTTCTCACCTGGTACTACCGGCGGTTACGCTGTGCATCGGCTCGTTTGCCCTGATGGTGCGGGTCATGCGATCGAGCATGCTGGAAGAATTGAATAAAGACTATGTCCGCACCGCCCGCGCCAAAGGCCTAACCCAATGGCAGGTGGTATACAAACACGCCGGCAAAAACGCCATTATCCCCGTCATTACGCTGGCCAGCATTCAATTTATCCGCCTCTTGGGAGGGACGGTTATTGTGGAAACGATTTTTGATTACCCCGGCATCGGGCGCTTTGGCGTGATTGCCGCCCAGCAATTGGATATTGCAGGCATTTTGGGATTTTCGTTAATGGTGGCGGTGTTGTTTGTGCTGGGAAATTTGCTGTCGGATATTCTCTACACGGCGGTGGATCCGCGCATCCGTCTGGAATAAATATGCTAAACGACCGTATTTTAAAACGCATCTATACCAATAAAACCTCGCTGTTCGGGTTGATTATCGTGGTGTTTTTCTTGCTGGTGGCGTTGTTTGCCCCGGTGCTGGCGCCGGTGCAAAATTCCAACAATCCTTATCAGCTGCCGCAAAAAAGCTACCAAATTGCGCCCCAGCCTCCCTCTGCGCAGAACTGGTTCGGCACCACCGAACAGCAGTACGATTTGTACTACGGCGTGGTGTGGGGGACGCGGCTTGCGTTTAAAATCGGATTGACGGTTACCTTTTTTGCGTTTTTAATCGGCTTGTTTGTCGGCGGCGTGGCGGCGTATTTCGGCGGGAAAACGGACGAAATTTTAATGCGCCTTACGGATATTGTGTTTGCGGTGCCGTCTTTGGTCTTGGCGATGGTAATTGCCGCGATGCTGGGGCCGGACATCAAAAATATGATGATTGCGCTGACGGCGGTGGCGTGGCCGTCGTATGCAAGGCTGGTGCGGGGGGATATCCTGTCGGTCAAGCAGCGCGATTACGTAACGGCGGCGCGCACCTTGGGCGCGCGCGGCCCGCGGATTTTGCTGCGCCATATTTTGCCTAACGCCATTTATCCGTCGGTCGTGGTGGCCAGTTTGGATATCGGCTATGTGGTGCTGACGGCGGCCTCTTTATCGTTTTTAGGCTTGGGCGCCCAGCCCGGCACGGCCGACTGGGGACAGCTGATTGCCATGGCGCGCAACTGGGTGCTGGGTACGCCGGGCCATCCGTTTGCCTATTGGTATACGGTGGCGGCGCCGGGCGGAGCGATTTTTATGTTTGTACTGGGCTGGAACTTGCTGGGAGATGCGTTTCGGGATATTTTAGACCCCAGACAGGCCTAATATATACTAAAATGAAGGAAACAACCCTATCATCAAGAGGTGCTTATGATTCGCCGTAAAGATTTGTATACCGCTTTAGCTGACAGTGCTTTCCGCTTTCCGGACAAAATTGCGTTGGTGGAAGCCGGCACCGAAAAAAAAGTCTCTTATCACGAATTATTAATGCAGGTAGACCGCGCCGCCGATATGTTTTTTGAACACGGCATCCGCAAGGGCGACCGCGTGGCCGTGGCGCACCGCAACGCCATTGATACGGTGGTGGCCAATTTCGGGCTGTATAAATTGGGGGCGGTATGCATTCCCATGAATTTTATGGTTACCAAGCCGGAAGAAATTGAATACATTTTAAACAATGCCGGCGCAAAAGCGGTGGTCACGCAGGCGGAGTTTATCCGCCACTATGTAAAATGTTTGCCCCAGCTACCGACGGTGGAATATATCTTTTCCACGGACGAAATCCCCTCTTCCGCAGCGGGCAACCCCAAACTGCAGCTTTTTTGGGAGCAAATTGAAAAATCCACCGTACACGAAGAAACGGCCTCGGCCAATGCGGGGCTGGAGGACTTGGCTTTTATTCTCTACACTTCCGGCACCACGGGCCTGCCCAAAGGCGCCATGCTTACGCACGGCAATTTGGCTTCCAACGTGATTTCCTGCGCACAAATTTTTAAAATTACCGACGACGATTGCTTCTTGTGCCTGCTGCCGATGTTCCACTCGTTCGCGTGGACGACGTGCGTCGTCATCCCGATGTATTTAAATTTAAAAGTGGTCATTGTGGCCAACGTCATGCCCGCCAGCAAATGGCTGGGCGCGATGGGAGCGGAAAAAGTAACCGTCATTTTGGCGGTGCCGCAGATTTATGCGGTGCTTTCCAAGGAAGCCAAGGGCCTCAAGCGGCTGTATTTGCGGTTCTGGCCGTTTAAGAATGTGCGTTTTGCCGTGTCGGGCGCGGCGCCGCTGACGCAGGAAATTAAAGACCGGTTTGAAGAAAAAATCGGCGTGCCGATTTTGGAAGGATACGGCCTGACCGAAACGAGCCCGGTGGTCAGCGTCAACACCGAAGAACTGCAAAAAATCAAATCCGTCGGCCCGGCGATTCCGGCCGTCAGCACCATTGTGCTGGACGACGACGGCAACGAAGTGCCCCGCAACAAAGAAGGCGAGCTGTGCATCAAAGGGCCCAACGTCTTCCGCGGTTATTGGGGCAACGAAAAAGACACCCGCGACGCTTTTACCGAAGACGGTTGGTTTAAAACGGGCGACATCGTGGAAGTGGATGATGACGGGTTTATTTTCATCAAAGACCGCAAGAAAGACATGATCATCATCAAAGGGCTGAAAGTATTTTCGGCGCAGGTGGAAGCCGTCATCTGCGAGCACCCGGGCATTGAAGAATGCGCCATCATCGGCGTGCCGGACGGGCGCGGCGGCGAGTTTGTAAAACTCTATGCCGTTAAAAAAGAAGGCGCCCAGATTGACGAGGCCGAATTTAGAAAATTTTTGAAAACGCATTTGGACAATTACAAACGCCCGCGCGATTTTGAATTTGTGGACGCGCTGCCCAAAAATGCGCTTCGCAAAGTACTCAAACGCGAACTGCGCAAAGATGCCGTAGCCAAACTGGCTGCCCGCGGGGCGGCCGCGGCGGAGGAACACGTTGCTTGAGCTGGCGCAGATTCTAAAAGAAGTGATGCCGCAGGCCCATTATGTGGGGGGCATTGTACGCAGCAGTTTGCTGCGGCGGCCGTCTTCGGATATAGACATCACGCTGCCGGCGGCCGACGTACCCGCCGCCGCCAAAGCCTTGGGCCGCCGTCTCAAAGCGGCCGTGTTTGAAATGGACGCCGAACTGGGCGTTTGGCGGGTAGTTACCCACAAAGAAAAAATTCAAATTGATTTAACCGCCTACCAAGGAAAAGATTTAAAGGCCGATTTGCTGCGCCGGGATTTTACGTTTAACGCGCTTGCTTATCCGGTGGCGGCGCTTCCCCAGATTGTCATCACGCCGCGCAAAAACGAGACGGCGCATATCCTTCTTAAAAAAATCCGCCGAAAAGAAATTGTGGACTTTTCCCACGGGCTGGACGATTTGGCCGCCAAGGTAATTGACCGCAATCATCCGCACGTATTCAAAGACGATCCCCTGCGCATGCTGCGGGCGTTTCGCTCGGCGGCGGAACTGGGGTTTACGATTTCCAAGCGCACCTTATTGCAAATTAAAAAAGACCATGCCCTGATTGTCCGCTCCGCCGGCGAACGCGTGCATGAAGAATTAGACCGCCTGTTTGCCACGTCTAAAGCGTACGAAAATTTACGGGTAATGGATCAATGCGGGTTGCTGACGGCTCTTTTCCCGGAATTGGAAGCCCAGCGCACCTGTGCGGAAGTGTATTACGGCAAAGGCGGCGTATTAAAGCATACACTGGCCGTGTTTCAGCGGATGGAATACCTGCTGGATCACTTGGCAAAAGCGTTCCCCAAATACGCTAAAAAACTGGCGCCGTACGCCCGCAATAAGCCGCTTTATAAAATGGCGGCGCTCTTGCACGATATCGCCAAACCGGCTACGGCTAAAGTAATGGGCGACCGCCTGCGGTTTTTTTATCACGAAGAACAAGGCGCCAAAATGGCCAAAACCGTGCTGGAGCGGCTGCACTACAGCCGGGCGGATATGCGGCTTATTTGTGCGATGATTGGCGAGCATCTGCGCCCGTCCAACCTAGCCAGCAACGACGTTATTACCGACCGGGGCGCCTATCACTTTTTTCGCGACTTGGGCGAGGCCGCCCTTCCGATGCTTCTTTTGTGCTGGGCCGATTACGCCAGCTATGTAACGGACGCCCAGCTGCGGCGCATTATGCCCAAAAGCGCCCTGCCGATGATGACAATCGCCCAAGCGCAAAAAACGGCCAATATCGGCAAAACCCTGCGGCATATGCAGGTGCTGTCTTTGTTATTTAAAAAATTTTTTGATACGCCTAAAAAAATCGCTCCCGCCCGCCTGATTACCGGGCGGGACGTGATGGACGCCCTCTCCCTGCCGCCCAGCCCCAAAATCGGCGCAATTTTAGAAGCCGTTTCGCTGGCACAGGTGGAAGGGAAAGTCCGTTCCAAAGAAGATGCGTTGGCGTTTATCCGGCAGCTGCCTATAAAATAATTTTTTGGCAAAAGGTATGTACAGACGGACAAAACTTTGCTAAAATAAATGTGCGGTATCCGCTATGCGGGCGTGGTTCAATGGTAGAATGGAAGCTTCCCAAGCTTTAGACGAGGGTTCGATTCCCTTCGCCCGCTTTTTTTATCAGGAACAATTATGGAAAACGAAAACCTGGATTTGGACATTAAACCGGCCGGAAACAAAGATTTGTGGCTGTTTTTGATTATCGTAGATATCATTTTTTTGTGCGTGTTCGGGTTTTTTCTCTACAAGCACTTTTCTGCTCGTTTGTTTGACGCGCCGGCCGCTGCGGCCACGGTTGAACAAACCGAAGTGGTGGAAGTCCCTGAAATTTCGGAAACGGATGTGGTAGCCGGCACGGAAGCGATTGTGGTAGAATCGGTGGCGGCGGCGCCTGTTTCCAACGAAGAACTGGAAACCAAGCCTGCCCCGGTAAAAGAGCCGGAAGTAAAACCGGCCGAACAAACCCAGCCGGCGGCCGCGCAGGAAAAGAAGGAAAGCATTGTTGTTAAGGTAAACCCCAAGAGCAAATACCGCCGGGTTACCTTCCGCTGGTTTGGCGAAGGGAACAAAGTTTCCGTCGTCAGCGGGTTTACGATGGCCAAACCCAAACCGCTTAAAAAACGCGGCGATTATTGGGAAACCACTTTGTCTATCGCTCCGGGCACCTACAAGTTCCTGTATGTGGTGGACGGCAAAAACAAGCTGGATCCCTATTCGGAAGAGAAAGACGGACGTTCGCTCCTAGTCATAGAATAAATTTGATGTTTTTAAAAAGCCCCGCTTTGGCGGGGCTTTTTTTATGCACGGGAATTGGGCGCAATGTTGGCGTGAACGGCTAAAAGGGCCTGACAAATGCCGCAGGAGGGAGACCTTTGAGCAAATAAACCGGGGCCGCTTTTTTGCGAGCGGCCCCGGTGAGGTTACGACTAATTGCCCCGGGTTTCGGCGCCCGGAACAAGCAGGAAAACTAACAGCTGACGCTGCGCTTGATAATGCTGCGCACGATCCCTTCCACGTGGAAGGAATCCCGGTCTGCAATAATGGGGTTATACTGCGGATTTTCGGACTGTAAAATCACGTTTTCGCCGTCTTTGGTAAAACGTTTGACCATTACTTCCCCGTTGTTTACGCACACCACCACATCTTTGTTTTTGGGGCTATGGTTTTGCTCCACAATCAGCCAATCGTGCGGGGCAATCAGCGTTTGCATGGAATCGCCTTTAGCCTCCACCATAAAGCCTTTGCAGGCCGGAAAATAAATCATACTGGGATCCACCGGCACAATGCGCGTGGGGGTACCGTCTAAAAGGGTGCCTTCCGGGCCGCATTTGGCCATGCCGTACATTTTTAAATAAATGACGTTTTTCTCCGGGTCTTTTAAAATAATATAGTCGCGCGGGTTGGCCGGGTTGCGTTTTAAGTAGCCTTTCTTTTCCAACTGCTTAATGTGGTGAAACACCACGCTTTTGGCGCTTAAATTCAAGCGGTCGGCCAATTCTTCCATCGTCAACGGATCGGAGATGTTGGCCTTTAAAATTTCCAACAGTTCGGCTTGCTTGGGGTGCAGGGCTTTCATCGCGGCCTCCTTTAACGATTTTTTTTGTTCTATATTTTGTTCTATAAATTTTAGATACGGATGTCAACTGTATTTTACGTTTAGCCAGCTTTTGCGGAGATGAAAAGGGGTGTTAGAGTCGTACCAAACAGCGGGGAATACAAAAAATGGGGCCTTATCATGACTGTGGAGAAATAGCCAAAAGAAATTTGCATACAAAAACCCCGTCTAAAAAGACGGGGTTTTTGATAGCGGGCCGATTAGAGTTTTTTAATAAACCGCTCAAAGGCGGCTTTGCCTTCGGGCGTCCGTTTGTATACGCCGGCGTATTCCAACACGCGGGCAAACACTTTGCCCACTTCGGTGCGCAGAATTTCGGCCGTGTTCCTGGCGGTAAACGCATATTTTTTAAGCAGTTCTTCCGCCCAAGGCGCGTGTTTGGAAAGGCTTTCGTCTTTCCAAATGGCGGCCAGATCTTTTTTGATAAGCGGCGCTTCCAAGGCTTTTAATTCTTTGGCAAGCCGTGCCGGCAGCACCGCCAGCCCCATAACTTCAATCAGGCCGATATTTTCCTTTTTAATATGGTGCACTTCGGCGTGGGGGTGGAAAATGCCCATCGGAAATTCTTCCGTGGTGCGGTTGTTGCGAAGCACGATGTCGAGCTCAAAGGCCTTGCCGCGGCGGCGGGCGATGGGCGTGACGGTGTTGTGCGGCGTGTCGCCTGTTTTGGCTAAAATATCCGCCTTGGGGTCGCTGTAAGTGCGCCATTTTTTAAGGATGTATTCCCCGGCTTCGATAAGGTCTTTTTTAGAGCCGTTTAGGCGGATGACGCTCATCGGCCATTTGACGATGCCCGCCTTCACGCGCGGGAATTTTTTAAGTTTAAAGGTTTGCTCCACCGGCGCTTTTTCCATGGCAAACACATACCGCCCGCCTTGGAAATGGTCGTGCGTCAAAATAGAGCCGCCTACGATGGGCAAATCGGCGTTGGAGCCGATGAAATAATGCGGCAGAAAATCCACAAAATTAAGCAGCCGCTCAAAACTTTTGCGGGTCAGTTTCATCGGTTCGTGCCGGTCGGAGAGGAAAATGCAGTGTTCGTTATAATACACATACGGCGAATACTGCAGATACCACGGTTTGCCGTCTTTTAACAAATCCAGCGGCACCAGCCGCAGGTTTTGGCGGGCCGGATGATTCACGCGCCCGGCGTAGCCCTCGTTTTCCTTGCACAAAAGGCACGGCGGGTAAGAAGACGCTTTTACCGTAAGGGCGGCGGCGATGTCCTTGGGGTCTTTTTCCGGTTTGGACATATTGATGGTAATATCCAAGCTGCCGTAAGGCGTGCGGGCTTTCCAGGCCAGGTTTTTGGCCACGCGTTCGGTGCGGATGTAGTCCAGCGCGCGGGCGTCGTGGTAGAATTTATCGGTAGCGGCTTTGGGGCTTTTTTTATAGAGCGCAAAAAATTCGTCCGTTACCGCCGAAGGCTGGCGGGCAAACACGCCCATCAGCTTGGTGTCAAACAAATCCCGCATGGTTACCGTGTCGGGCGAGATGAAGCCTTGTTGGGCGGCCCAGTCGCAGATATTTTTTAAAATTTCACACGGATAGGGCGGCGTTTTGCCGCTAAAGCCGCTGGGGGTATAGTCGGATAAATGCAGAATATCCAACAGTTGGTTTACCGCCCAGGCGCGGTCGCGCGCGGGCAGGAGTTTTTCGTTTACGGCAAAAGCGATTAATTGATCTATCAGCAGGTTAATATCCATACGGGCTCCTAAAATTTGCGGTGTTGTTCCCAATTCCACGCCGTTTCAATGATGCGCGTAAGGTTGTATTCGGGTTTCCAGCCCAATACTTTTTGGGCTTTGGCGCTGTCGGCCACCAGCACGGCGGGATCTCCGGCGCGGCGGGGGGCCACTTCCACTTTAAAATCCACCCCGGTAATGCGTTTGGCCTCTTTGACGAGCTCAGCTACGGAAAATCCGTTTCCGCTCCCCAGGTTGAAGCGCTCGCTGACGTTGTCTTTAAACATTTTTTCAAGCGCCAAAATATGCGCGCGCGCCAAGTCGTTTACGTGTACATAATCGCGGATGCAGGTGCCGTCCGGGGTGGGGTAATCGTTGCCGAACATTTTAATGCAAGGGCGTTTGCCCGCGGCGGCTTGCAGGACGATGGGAATTAAGTGCGTTTCGGGGGTGTGGGATTCGCCGATGTCGCCGGAATCGTCGGCGCCGCTGGCGTTAAAGTAGCGCAGGGCCGTGGCCTTAAGGCCGTAGGCCGTGTCAAAATCGGCGAGCATTTTTTCCACCATCAGCTTGGTGTTGCCGTAGGGGTTGATGGGGTTTTGGGGGTGGGTTTCGTCTATTTTTTCTTTGACGGGTTCGCCGAATGTGGCGGCGGTGGAGGAAAACACAAAGTATTTAATGCCGTGTTCCACCATAGCGTCTAGCAAATTAAGCACTTTGGCTACGTTGTTGTGGTAGTATTTGGACGGCTCTTTGACGCTTTCGCCCACTTCAATAAAGGCGGCAAAATGCATCACGGCGTCTATTTGGTGTTTTTTAAACACTTCCGCCAGGCGGGCTTTGTCGCCCAGGTCTCCCAGTTCAAAGGGGTAGTTGGCTACGGCCTCGCGGTGGCCTTTGGACAAATTGTCAAAAACAACGGGATTGTATCCTTTTTGCGCCAGCATCTTTACGGTGTGCGAGCCGATATACCCCGCACCGCCGATTACCAAAATGTTTTTCATAAAAATCTCCTGTAAAATAACAAATTAGTACATCTTTTCTTCCGGGCGGGCCGGGCCGCCGATAGAAGCAATGTAAAAATCAGCCGTCAGGCCGGTTTTTTCCCGGTAGATTTTGCCTACGTTATCAATAAAATCTTTCAGGTTTTCGTCTTTGACTAGGGCAATGGCGCAGCCGCCGAAACCGGCCCCCGTCATCCGCGCGCCCAGCACGCCTTTCTGCTGCCAGGCGGCTTCGGCCAAGGCGTCTAGCTCTTTGCCGGTTACTTCGTAGTCGTCGCGCAGGGAAATGTGGGACTCGTTCATCAGTTTGCCAAAGGTTGCCACGTCGCCCGCTTTTAATCGTTCCACGGCCTGCAGCGTGCGTTGGTTTTCATACACGGCGTGTTTGGCGCGTTTGCGCTCAACGGGGTTGGTGATTAAATCTTTGTTCTTTTCAAACTCTTCTATGCTCAGCTCGCCCAACGATTTAATCGGCAGCTGGGTTTGCAGCGCTTTTAACGCGCGTTCGCATTCGCCGCGGCGCTCGTTGTATTTGGAGTCGGCCAGTTCGCGGCGTTTGTTGGTGTTCATAATCACGATGGAAATGCCTTTTAAATCCAGCGGGGCGTATTCATATTCCAGCGTATTGCAATCGAGCAAAACGGCGCACCCTTCTTTGCCCATGCCAATGGCGAACTGATCCATAATGCCGCAGTTCATGCCTACAAATTTGTTTTCGGCTTCTTGGCATAATTTCACCAGTTCCACCGGCGGGATGAGCAGTTTAAATACGGTGTTCATCGCTACGGCCGTGGCCAGCTCAATAGAGGCCGAGGAAGAAAGCCCCGCCCCGTTGGGAATATCGCCCCAGTACATCAGCTCAAATCCTTGGTCTATTTTGTAGCCGTGGTTTTGCAGGGTTTTAATGACGCCCAGCGGGTAGTTGGCCCAGTCTTGTTTTTTATCGTAGGAAAGATTGTCGAGATCCGCGTCAATAATGCCTTGTTGCGGAAAATTGAGTGAGTAGAGGCGTATTTTCCGGTCGTCGCGCTTGCAGAACACGCAGTGCGTGCCGAACGAAAGCGCACAGGGGAAAACATGCCCGCCGTTATAATCGGTATGCTCGCCGATTAAGTTTACGCGGCCCGGTGCAAAAAAGTATAGTTTTTCTTTTTTAAACACTTCGTTGAATTTGCTTCTTAATGCTTGTTGATTCATACCCTTCTCCCCTTTTGGGCGGATGTACCGGCCCGAAGTAAATGTTATTCTACCGTCATTTTAAACGTCCATTCATAGCGGCCTTTGGGGCCGATGACGGCCGCACGGCGGATTTTGGAGGCCACGTATAAATCGTCGTACACGCCGGTGCAGGGCTCCAGCGCCAGGTTGTAATCGCCGCGGTAGCCGCCCTGGGTTTTCCACACGCCCAGATACGGCACTTTGTCGGCGTCGTAGTTGTAGATGAGTTTTTCGCCGGTGTCGGTATGTTCGATGCCGCACCAGCCGGCGGTGTTTTTCTCGGTAAAGTAAAATTTTTCGCAGTTGCGCACGGTGCGCGGTTCCGTGGCGGCCAGATCCAATTTCAGGCCGCGCACGTCTACCGTCAGCGGGTAGGAGTGCAGCGTGCCCCACGGGCCCAAGCGCTTGGTGGAGTGTTCCACCGACATGACTTGTTTTAAATTTTCCGGCACCAAAAGGCGCGTCGCGGGCGAACAGGCCAGCAGGCAGTGGGGCGTCCAGATAAATTTAAAATCTTCCTCGGCAGTATTTTCCACGCAGTATTCCAACTGAACTGCATTGTCTTTTAGCGTAATGGTTTTAGAGAAAATATACGGCAGTTTCGGGCCTTTTACAAAGGCTTTGGCGGCCTTGCCGTCCGGCGAGCAGACGCTTTCCCACGGCAGGGCCCAAATATCGCCGTGGTCGGGAATGGGCGTGCCCCGGAAAGAACCGTCCGGGTAGGGGCAGGCGTCTATGGAAGGGAAAACCTCGTCAAAGCCGCTGGAGTCGTAGTCGGCAAACGAAGCGCCGTATGCGGGCACGCGCAGGGTGTCTTGCGCGGATTGAAATAAAAACTCGCGGCCCGTTTTGCGGCTGATCAAACTAGCCATTTTGCAGGCGTAGCCGGGCAGGAACGTTACGCGCAGGGCGTTGTTTTCCAACGTCCAAGCGGGCAAACCTTTGTAGGTGGTTTGTGTCATAAATCCCCCAAAAAATACGCGGCATACGCCGCGCAGTTATTTTGCTGAAAATTTGTCAAACGGAAAAGGCATCAACTCCCGCAGTTGTTTGCGGTACACCGTGCGTTTATTATTGTCCAGCACGGCAATCAAAATAGGCGTGTTGGGCGGCATAAACTCGCTCATCACCTGCCGGCAGGCCCCGCAGGGCGAGTTGAACGCCATGCCCGGCAGTTTTTGGGTAATCAGCGCCAAGGCCCGCATGCGGCGCTGGCCCGCGCCTACCGCGGCAAACATGGCATTGCGCTCCGCGCAGACGGTCAGCCCGTAGGAAGCGTTTTCAATGTTGGTGCCGGTAAAAATCCGTCCGTCTTCCGTCAAGACGGCAGCCCCCACTTTAAATTTGGAGTAGGGGGAATAAGAATTTTCACGTGCTGCCTGGGCAGCATCCAATAAGGCGGTTTCTTCGGCTTTGGTTAGTGGTTTTCTCATACTCTTATTCTATAATAAAGGGAACAAAAGTCAACCCTTTTTCATACGCGCGTACGGGAAAACGGCGGGTGTGTTATAATAAAACGAGGGGGATTTTGATGAAAAAATGGATTGTGCTGCTGTTGGCGGCGGGGGCGGTATATTATTTTATGAAAGATACGCCTGCTGTAAAAAATGTAAATAATGCCGGAAGTACGGTGGTGGCGTTTGGCGACAGCCTGACCGCCGGCTATGGTGCGCCGAAGGGAGAGGCGTATCCGGATTTTCTGTCTAAAAAAATAGGAAGAGAAGTGGTGAACTTGGGCCTCTCCGGCGAGACGGCCGCCCACGCGCCTTCCCGCCTGGCGCATGTGCTGGAGCAAAACCCCTATATGGTGCTGATTGAGTTCGGCGCCAACGATTATATGCAGGGGCGCAGTATGGAAACGGCCGTGGCGGCAGTGGGGCAGATTGTGGACGCCGTGCAGCAAGCGGGCGCCATTGCCGTGATTATAGACACCGGCGGCCCGGGCATGGGCCGCTATACCCAAGCGTATAAAGAGATGGCCCGGCAGAAAGAAGCGGTATTTGTGCCGGAGATATTGAAAGGCATTTTTAATAAGCGGCAGTATAAGTCCGACATGGTGCACCCCAACGGTGCCGGCTATGAAATTGTGGCCGAGCGGGTGTATCAGGAAATTAAACCCTATTTAAAATAAATTTTTTTTCGTAAGGAGCCGCCGGATGCGTAAGCTGCGTTTGTTGGTGTGTGTTTTTTTGTGCTTTTCTTTAGGTGCGTGCGTGCACAATGCCCGCAAGCAGGAGGCCCTGCGCCGGGTGGCGGCACACGAAGTGGAGCCGGCGGACGCTTTTTTAAGCGGGCATACGCTGTATATTCAATACGACTACCAAGGGGAAAGTTTTTTCTTTACCGCCGATTTAACGGCCGCCAAGTCCGAAGGAAATGTGGACATTGTGCCGCTTTTGCCGCGGCTGGTTCGAAATCCGGAGAAGTTAGACCACAGCCGCCGCGTGGTTATTGTAGGAAGAGAATGGACGGATGTGCTTAGGCGCACCATTGAGCCGCTCATTCCGCCCAAGCAGGGGCAGGGCGTGTTGCTTTTTATTCAAAATTACGAAACGGTACTGCTTCGCCGGGCGGACGGTACGCCGGACTTGGTGCAGCTGAAAGACGCTCCGGGCGACATTGAAATTGTAGGCCATATTGAGGCCCGCCAGTTTGACGTGCTGGTCAGCGAACAGCTCAAAAAAATGGTGGCGGCCACCGGGGAGCCGTACACCCGGTTTCTGCTGCGGTTGGACGGGGTGCCCGCCTCGCCGTTTATTTATTTGGATACTGCCAAAAACGCTAATGTCCAACTCCAGCTGCCGGATTATTACGAAGTAAAAAAGGAAATGACCTCCCTCGGCTTTTCCACGGCGTTTGTATATTCCTTTTTTGTAAAAAGCCATTTGTTCAGCACTTTAAAAGCGCCCTTTACCACTGTGCACCGTCTGGCGGCGTTTGGCACATCCACCGTATACGCGGCCTTGCCGCCGCATGCGTGGGATTTAAAAGAAGTGCCGCCGCTGAACGCCTCCGGCGAAGAAATGGATTTGGCGGATTTTAACCGCTGGCTGGACAAAAAAATCAGCAGGCAAAATTATAAAGCGTTTGTAACGCTGTTGATAGACGGGGAAGAATTCTTTCCGCATTTTATGCTGGCCATGCAGCGGGCACAAGAAAGCATTTTTACCAACGTATATATTTTTATGGCCGATCCCTACGGCCTTTCCATTGCCGACGTGATGAAAGCCCGCGCCAACGAAGGGATAGACGTGCGCGTGATTGTAGACGAACTGAATACGGTATTAAATTCGGGCAAGAATCCGGAGCTTAAAACTTCGGAAACATTTATTATGCCCAAGTATATTACGTCGTATCTGCGCAAAGATTCCAAAGCCAAGGCCCGCACCCACCTAAACCCGTGGGGAACGTTTGACCACAGCAAAGTGTATATTATAGACCGCAAACTGGCCTATACGGGTGGGATGAATATCGGGCAGGAATACCGCTATACGTGGCACGATATGATGGTGGCCCTGCAGGGGCCGGTGGTGGGAAGGCTGGTAAAAACATTTTATGAAAACTGGTCTTTTACGGGCTGGGGGGGCGATTATGCGGCGGCGTACCGCAAGCTCTTTAGCAAGCGCCAGCGGGAAGCAAACCGCGAAGCGCCGGGAATGATAGACGTGCGGCTGATGTACACCAAACCCAACGATTCCGAAATTTTTGACGCCCAGCGCGAAGCCATCCGCCGCGCCAAAAAACGCATCTATATTCAAAACGCGTATTTTTCCGACGACCGCATTATCAAGGAACTAATTGACGCCCGCGGAAGGGGGGTGGACGTGCGCGTAATTTTGCCCGGCGAAAACGATGTGGGTATTATGGACGTGAACAACCGGGCCATGGCCAACAAACTGCTCAAAAACGGCGTGCGGGTGTATTTTTATAACGGGATGAGCCACGTCAAAGCTGCGGTGTACGACGGATGGGCCGTTATCGGAACGGCGAATTTTGACAAAATGAGCCTCTACATCAATAAAGAAATGAGCCTCGGAATTTCCGACCCTGCCTTTGTGGCGGAGTTGACGGAACGGCTGTTTGAAAAAGATTTTCAAAATTCCAAAGAACTGACCGAACCGCTGGATATCGCCTGGACTTCCGTTATTGTAACGGCGCTTACCAACCAGATGTAACGTTCAATAAATGGATTATACGCCCATTGCAACAAAGCCTGCCGCTGGCGCTTGCGGCAGGTTAAATCTCCGGGGCGGCAATTTTTTACCACTTGCGCGCAGTGGCGGGCAAAGGCGGCCCAACGCCTGATTTGCCTGTCGTCCACGTTGGCCAGACGCCTTCCCAGCCAATACCGGCAATACCATTGAAACTAGCCCCTTGGGTCGGGGTCAAACGGCAAAATCCAGCCGTGCTTTAGCCATTCCCCGCGCGGCAGGCGGGATTTTACGCCAAAGCAGTTTTTGGTTTCATCGGGCCGGAGCGGAGAGAGCTTTTGGCGGGCCCGGGCAAACCATTCCGCCGAAAATTCTTCTTGGCAATCGTTTAGGTAATGCCCTTCAAACACTCCCCAGGCCAGCATTTGCGCGGGCGATACTTGCGGCGTAAAGCGGGGCTCTGTCCTTTGCCCCGGCAATGCCGTCAGCCGGTAGCAATACTCTTGCTGCATTTTGTCGTTTACGACGATTATCCGCCCCGGACGGAACCACTTTAAGGTATGCGGCATAAAAGCTCCTTCCTTGTATCTTACTGAAAAAACAGCGTTTAATCCGGGGAATAATGGGTTAGAAACGGCGAGTTGTTACACTTTTCAAAAAGAGAATGTTCCAAGCGACAGTCTGAATTTTTAAGTCAAGATAGCAAAACAAAACCCCGCTTAGGAGCGGGGTTTTGTTTTTAGATTTGTTTATTCAATCGGTTCCAGCTCGCGTTCGTATCCTTGGGCGGCTACCACGCGCGCTTTAAAGATGCTGCCCGTTTCCACCGGACGGGTAAAAGTTACTTTGCCGTCTATATCCGGGGCGTCCTTATACGTGCGGCCAAAATCGGGCCCGTCGGCAATGGCTTCCAGCACCGTGCCTACCAAGCGTTTATTGATTTTGTCTATCACGCGGCTTTGCACTTCTTCCAGTTCGTGGGCGCGCTCGTGTTTGACGCGGGCGGGAATTTGCTCCATCCCATAGGCGGCTGTTCCTTTCTCGCGGAAAAATTCAAATACGCCCATATTGTCAAATTCGTATTCTTTGACGAATTTTTTAAGTTCGTTGAAGTCTTTTTTCGTTTCGCCGGGGAAGCCTACAATAAAATTGGTGCGCAGAGAAATATCGGGCACTTCCGTCTTTAGCATATCCAGCGTGCGGCGGATTTGCGCCGCGTCGCAATGGCGGTTCATGCGGGTAAGCACCGGGTCGGCAATGTGCTGGAGGGGAATGTCTATATAGTGAAAAATTTTGTCGGTAGACGCAATCAGCCTGGCAATTTCTTTGGTTACGCGGTGCGGGTAGCCGTACATAATGCGCAGGCGGCCTAAGCCTTTTAATTTCAATAATTTTTCCAGCAGTTCCAGCAGGCGGGGCTTGCCGTAGAGGTCTATGCCGTAGGACGTGGTGTCTTGCGCAATTAACGAAATTTCTTTTACGCCGTTTTCAATCATCAGTTTGGCTTCCTGCAGTACTTCGTTCATCGGTTTGGAGCGGTAATTGCCGCGGATAAACGGAATGGTGCAGTAGGCGCAGCGGTTGTTGCAGCCGTCGGCCACTTTTAAGTAGGCCGTATGGGGGGCTGTAAGGCTCATTTTGTATTCGGGAAGCCAAAGCTTTTTGGGCAGCGGCGCCAGCAGGGTGCCCCGGTGTTTGAGGGCGTCTTCCACTTTTTCTTGGGCCGCAATGGAAAAAATCGTGTCCAGCTGCGGGAATTCTTTTTCCACCTGCTCTTTAAACCGCTCTACCAAGCAGCCCGTTACCGCTACTTTTTTGACGATTCCTTTTTGCTTTAAATCCAGTGCGTAGCAGATTTCTTCTTTGGCTTCTTTGACGGCGGAAGCAATAAAGCCGCAGGTGTTGATGATAATTTCGTCCGCTTTTTCGGGCGAGAAGACCATTTTATGCCCCTTGGCCAGCAGGCGGGCGGAAAATTCTTCGCTGTTGGTTAAATTTTTGGGGCAGCCTAAACTGATTAAATAAAATTTCATAGAGGGTTCTCCTTGGGGTTAAATGGCCACGTCTTCCCGTTCGGCCGGTTTTTCGTCTTGTTCGTCGTTGTCGTCCTCATCCGTTCCCAACAGGGCCATGCCGAAGGTTACTACGCCAATGCGGCCCACCAGCATGGTAAAGATGATAATCAGCTTGCCCAGTACGGAAAGCTCCATGGTAACGCCAGTAGAAAGCCCGGCGGTGCCCAAGGCGGAGGCCGATTCAAAAGCCAGGCTTAGAAAGGGCAGGTCTTCCGTCCAGGTAAGTAAGAAAATACTGGTAAACAACGATACGATATAGATCATTAAAGTAGACGTGGCCGCATACAGGCGCACCAGCGGAATGCGGCGGCCCAAAAATTCTACGCGGGTATTGAGGCGCAGGCGGTTGTAGGTAATGGCCAGCACGCTGGCAAAAGCGGTGGTTTTGATACCGCCTGCCGTGCCGGAAGGGGAACCGCCGATGCTCATTAGAAAAATTAAAATTAACAGGGAACAGGCCGATAATCCGCCAATGTTGACCGTATTGTACCCGGCGGTGGTCATGGCGGTAACGGCTTGGAAGAACGCTTCCAACAGGGTAATGCCCGGGGTAGTAATAAACAAAGTTGCCGTGCCAAAGAGTACTAAACAAGCGGTAATGACGATAATAATTTTGGTGGTGTAGGTAATTTCTTTGGTTTTGCGGCGGATAAAGTTAAACACATCCGTTACTACAATAAACCCGATGGCGCCGGCCAGCGAGAGAGCGGAAATGACGATATTGACGGTTTTGCTGTCCGCAAAATTTTCCAGGCCGTTGCTCCATAAGGAAAACCCTGCCGTACAAAAAGCCGATACACTGTGAAAAATGCTGTACCAAGCGGCGTCAAACAGGCCGTAGCTGTGGTGGCGGAAGTAGTTAAATAAGAACACCGCGCCAATACTTTCGGCAATAACCGTAAAAACGATGGCCGCCCAAAGGAAGTCGGACAATTTTAACGTATTGGGCAGGGAAACCTCGGCCGCTAAAGCTTCTTGCTGGCTTTTGCGCAGGCGGTGGTGTTGAGAAAAGGATAAAAATAAAAACGACGAAAAAGTCATATACCCCACCCCGCCGATTTGAATAAGCAGTAAAACCACCAATTTACCTAAGAACGTGTACGATTCTGCAAAATTGACGCTGCTGAGCCCCGTGGTGGATACCGCCGAGGCGGAAGTGAATAAATTGTCAATAAACGACACGTCCGTCGTATTCATAAACGGCAGCGAAAGCAAAATCCACCCCAGCAAAGTGTAGGAAAGCACGGCTTGAGCAATGTTTTGGTGGGGCGTAAGCCGCAGCAGGAAAACGGAATATTTTTTGAGCGAGGTTTTGATAAACTCTTTTGTGCGGGCGTATACTTCCCGCCAATTAATGGGTTCCATACTTTTATTATAGTAAATAAGCTTTTGGAAATAAAAAAGCATTTCTGCCCTTTGTAAGCGGGCCCCGTACGGAAAGATCTGCCGCCGCCACAGGCAGTAGATGAATGTGAAAAACGGTGAAGTTGCCGGCCCGTACTACAGGCATTTCGGCTGCATGACCCCGGCATGGGTAAAAATGGGCGTATAAGGCCGGGCAAAAACGAAACAAATATGTCGGCTAGTTAATAGTCGTTTCCCAAGAGGAGCACATTTGGAAATCGTTTGAAGTCCTGTACGAGCAAGAGGTTCTGTAAGAACCGTCGTCGTTTTTGGTGGTTTTCCAGGCGAAACACGTACGCGATTCGCTAGAAGATCTGAAGGAACAGGTGGTTGTGTAAGACCCGTCATTATTTTTAGTGGTGCTCCAGGTAAAGCACGGGAGAAATTCATTAGAAGTCCTGTACACACAGGATGTCGTGTAAGAACCGTCCGTATTTTGGATGGTTTTGTATGAGAAGCAGGGTTTATATTCGTTGGAGGTTCTCTCTATGCAAGAAGTAGTATAGGAACCTTCCTCGTTTTTAGCAGTTTTCCAGGAGAGGCAGGTGTTGTTTTGGTTTGACATTCTGTAAGAGCAGGACGTTGTATAGCTTTCCGTGCAGAACGCAAGACAGGGGAGTACAACACAAAAAACGATAAAAATTGTTTTTTTCATAAGCGGCTCCTGTTCTTATTATAACCCCCGGAGTGCAAAGATTATTGCACTTGTTCTCCCGGCTGACATGTTGCTGGCACACGTTCTGCGTGTGTCCGCTTTTTCCGCGCGAGCCGCGTGTTTAATTCTCCGATGGAGAAAATGACAAAAAGAGGGCTTCTAGACGAAAAAAAGAGCGCCGTTAGGCGCTCTTCTAAATGCTCCCCGAGTAGGGCTCGAACCTACAACCTACCGGTTAACAGCCGGTCGCTCCACCATTGAGCTATCGGGGAAAAATCTGTTTTCTTAAAACGGATTATTCTTACTACCTAATTATTGTAGTAAATCTGTTTTGTTTTGTAAATACTTTTTATTTACCGACGATAAAACAGTCCAAAAATCATCTTTTCTGCGGGCCCATATGCTAATTATTACCAAGCCGAAAAATACTCCGCTCACGCACAGCAAGGTATTTTGCAAGCCAGCCGCTTGGATCAGGGCCGCCAGCCCCAGCACGCACAAACTTTCCACCGTGTAGGTAGCCGTGGCATACAGGCCCAGCATTTTACTGCGGTAGGGCGGCGGGGTGCGCAGCAGGATAATGCTGATAATCATCGCCCCAAACGCGCCGAACGGAATGCCGCACGCGGCCGTGGCCGCCAGCACAATGGGGGTGGGCAAATGAAAATAAAGCACTAACACCGAAACCAAATATCCCAAATAATTAAGCGTTAGTAACTTAAAAAACGTAAATTTTTTAGACAGAGCCGCAAAACACAGGGCGCCGGCAAACGCACCCAAGCCAAACGCCGCCCCCAGAAAGCCCAAATAAACGGAATTAAACCCGTGTTCATAAATATAAGTAGGCAGCAGAATCAGCTCCCAGGATTGGCCCAAAATAAAAGTGGGAATGGTAAACAAAATGGGCTCCCACAGGCTGCGGTCTGCCCGCAGGTGGGCCGTTACTTCCCGGTACGAAGCCACGGGATGCAGCTGGCGCGGGCGGCGGTTTGTAAAAACCACGATGCACAGCGTTACAATAACCATACAAAATGCCGCACATACTATCCACGCCGCCAACAGACCGTATAAGGCGATAATGGCGCCGCCCAGCAACGGCCCCACCACGGACATAATGCCGTCAAACGCTTCAATAATGCCGGAGGTTTTGGATAACGGCACGTCCGCATAGCGCGAAAACGTGGGCGAGAGCGCCGTGCGCGCCAACTGGCCGGGCGCGTCAAAAAACGAGCTTAAAAAAATGATCATCCCGATCAGCCATGGCCAGTCCCTTCCGCAGGCGATTAACACGGGAATCATCCCCAGCAGTACCAATTGAATGACTTCGCAGGAAAGCATGGTTTTGGAGCGGCCGAGTTTGTCTATTACCGGTGCGCCAAACAGGGAAGAAAAGATGTTGGGCAGCAGCGCACAGAACCCCACCACACCCGTCCACAAAACGCTGCCGGTGGTGGAGAGAATATACCACGGCAGTAAAATTTGCATAAACTGATTCGTCAGAGACGAGAAGGCCTCCGTCGTGAGCAGTAATTGAAGCGGCGTTTTGTGGGATTGGGATGTAAGCAACATAGTACGAACCTATAAAAATTATATAAAATGGTAACTGGAAAGGGGGAGTTATGGCTGAATATAAGGATTATTACAAAATTCTCGGCGTGAACAAAAACGCCACGGACGCTGAAATCAAAAAAGCGTTTAAGACCATGGCCCGCAAATATCACCCGGACTTGCATCCGGAATCGGAAAAGGCCAAAATGACCGAAAAATTTAAAGATATCAACGAGGCCTACACCGTTTTGTCCGACAAACAAAAACGCACCATTTACGACCAGGTGGGCGAGCAAGGCTATCAAGACTATACCCGCGGCGGGGGTGCTTCGTCCCGTGCGCGTTCTTCTTCTTCGTACGGCGGGGGCAATCCCTACCAGCAATACCAACAATACTCCTACGGAGGCAACGGCGGCGGTTTTTCCGGATTTGCCGGCAACAGCGGCGCGGAAGCCTTTTCCGGCGGAGATTTCAGCGATTTCTTTCAAAGCATTTTTGGCGGAATGGGCGGCGGCGGTTTTGGCGGATTCGGCCAAAATTTCGGCCGCACGGCCGCTTCGGGCCAAGCCGCAGGCGACGTGGAAGCCGAACTGGCCTTGAATATGGAAGACGCTCACCGCGGCGGCAATATGCAGATGACGCTTCCCAACGGCCGCACGGTTACCGTCAAATTGCCGGCGGGCGTGAGCGAAGGCAAAAAAATCAAATTAAAAGGAATGGGCAACCCCACGCGGCGGGGAAACGGCGATTTGTATTTAATCGTTAAAATCCGCCCGCATGCAATGTTCCGCCTGGAAGGGGAAGATTTGCACGTGCCGGTCATCATTATGCCGTGGACGGCCGCCTTGGGCGGAACGATTTTCGTGCCCACGCTGGACGGCCCGGTAAAGGTCAAAGTGCCGGCCGGAACGCATAACGGCAAAAAATTGAAATTAAGCGGCAAAGGTTTAAGCGCCAGAGGAAGCCTGTATGTCACGCTGACGATAGACGTGCCGCGTACGCTAAGCAAAGAACAGAAAGATCTGTTTACGAAGCTGGCTCAGATTAGTTAATATAAAAGCGTCCGCCGCTGTCCGGCGGGCGTTTTTTACAGGAGATTTGTATGACCGCAATTACTTGCACTTATACCGGCGACGGCGAAACCGAGCTGGTACACGGCCCGACGGGGAGCACCATTCAGACGGATTTGCCGCCGGACAACGGGGGCAAAGGCCGCCGTTTTTCGCCCACGGATTTGCTGGCGGCGGCGTTTGCGTCCTGCGTGCTGACGATTATGGGCAAAATGGCCGCGACCCGCAAGGAGCAATTTGAAGGCGCGCGCGTGGAGATAGAAAAAAGAATGGCGCAAAATCCGCGCCGCGTGGGAGAATTTGTACTGAAAATTACGTTCCCGGCGCATTTTACGCCGGAACAAAAGAAGTTTTACCAGACGGCCGTAAACGCCTGCCCGGTGCATCAAACGCTGCGGGAAGACGTAAAAATAACGGTTGAAGTGCGTTAGTTCAAGCGGGAATTTCCCGCAAATTATTACACAGGAGAAGATTATGGCAATTAAAACAGTATTGGGGGATAATTTACAAACCAAAAGCGTATTGGAAGGAAAAACGGGCGAAGTTCGCTCCGCTTATTTAGACCCGCGGGAAGATATGCAGCCCGGCGAATTGCTGGCGGCCGCGCTGGGCGCCTGCATGCTGACGATGGTGGGGTTTATGGCGTCCAAACGGGGGGAAAACGTAACCGGAACGGAACTGCATGTAACCCCGGGGTTTGACGAAAAACACAGCCGCGTAACCAGCATGGCGCTGTCGTTTGTATTTCCGGCCTCGTTAACGGACGAGCAGAAAAAGTTCTATGCCCGCGCCGCCCAAAGCTGCCCGGTGCACAACAGCCTGCGCGAAGATATCACCTATACGGTAGAAATTAAATAAAAAACGCAATTAAAATCCCGGCGAGTTTTTCGCCGGGATTTTTTTATTCTTTTTTGGCGGAAACCGGTTGGGGATGGCGTTTTAGCAGCCGGAGAATTTTCTTGGCGGCCGCGTCTTTTTTGCCGCTCAGCAATTTTCGGATTTGCGCTTTTTCTTCTTCATCCGGAGCGGCGCCGTATTCATAGAGCAAGGCGGCCGCTTTTTCATTTTGCAGGACGGCCGCATAATAAAGCGCCGTATGGCCGGAGGTGTCTTGCAGGTTGGGGTTGGCCCCGCGTTTTAGCAGATAAAGCAGTAAATCTTCGCGCGCTTTTTCGGACGGAAATTTTTGCGTGAGGGCCATCATCAGGGCGGTGGCGCCGCGGTCGGTCTGGGCGTTTAGTTCGGCGTTTCGGTAGATGAGTAATTTGGCGGCCTCGGCCTGCCCGTCCCGCACGGCAATAAAAAGCGGCGTCCACCCTTGCGGGGTGGGATAGTCTATGTAAAAACCTTCGTTAAGCAAAAAGTTGATCAAGTCCTCATTTCCGCTGGAGGCGGCCGCCTGCAACACGGTAAACTGCACCCCGCCGTATCCACGGGAGAGATCCTGCAAATATAGTTCATATTCGGGCGGTGCGCCCTGTTCTAAATCTTCTTTAACGGCCAACAAGTCGCCACGGTAGGCGTCTTGCACCAATTTGGCCCCCAGCTGATGCATACGCTGCACGTGATAATCGGCCGCTAGGTAAATCACTACCAGGGCCGTTAAAAGAACGGCTATTTTTTTCATAAGATAATTTCCTTGTTTTCCAAAGCGGATTGATACATCGCGTCTAGCACGCTTTGTACGTACAGCCCTTCGGCAAGCGACGGGCTGGCCGGGCGGTTTTGCGCCACGGCGCATAAAAATTCATACAGCGCGTCCACATGCCCGCGCAGCCAGCCCAGCGGGTGGCGTACCGGCGGGAAAGGATGCGCCTGAGCGTAATTTTGAACGGTTTCAATGCGGGTGTAGCCTTTGTAGGGGGCGGCCGCGTCATAAAAATAGAGCCAGTTGGCGTCCATAAAATCTATTTTCAAAGCGCCTTTGTCGCCGTGAATTTCAATATACAAATCGGTATTGGTGCCGCTGGCCAGTTTGCTGGCTTCGGCGGTACCCACGGCGCCGTTGGCCAGGGTTACGACGGCGTAGGCGGCGTCGTCGGTGTCTACGTCAGCCAGGCCGCCTTTTCCGTCGGGGCGTTGGGCGTAGGCGGTTTGCGTTTTGGTATACACGCTTTTTACGGGGCCCGCCAACCAGGTAAGCAAATCCATGATGTGGGCTCCCAAGTCATACAGTACGCCGCCGCCGGCAGTTTGGCGGGTTTGGCGCCAGCGAATGGGCGTGGCGGCATTTACGTGGGAAGGCGAAATCATACGGGCCCGAAAAGAAAGGATTTTGCCTAATCGGTTTTCCTGCATAAATTGCTTGGCCAGCTTGGCGGCCGGAAAAAAACGGTTATTAAATACGGTCTGGGTGATGACTTTATTTAAGTTCGGGTGGGCCAAAATCCGGCGGGTTTCCGCGGGGCCGCAAGCCACGGGTTTCTCGCAATAAATGTGTTTTTTTGCGTCCAACGCTTTTAAAATCGCTGGTGCATGCAGGGCGTTTGGCGTACAAATATCAATTACATCTATATCGGGAAGCGCCAAAATGTCGTCTATATTCCTGGCCGCCCGTTCAAACCCGTAGCGTTGGCAGGCGGCTTGGGCGTGTTCATAAGTGCGGGCGCATACGGCGGCCAACTGAACGGTAAAAGGCGGTTCATAAAAAAAAGGAAGGGCTTGATAGGCACAGGTATGGGTTTTGCCCATAAAGCCAAAGCCGATAACGGCGGTGCGGATCGTTTTCATAGCTTCTCCTGCTGGATTTCTCTTATTTTAGCAAAAACGGAACATCCGGCAGGAAAAAATCATCTGCGCTGCGGGCGCAGCTTTTGGGCCGCATAAAAATTGCGCAGGCCTTCTAAAATGTACAGATAGCCGCGGGAAGAGAAGAAATCGTCGTTGGTGGGCAAGAATGCGTCATAGCCCAGGTTATATTCTTTCTGAAGCGATTCTTTCGGGCGGGTTATTTCCCAGGCATTGTGCCCTTCTCCGGCGTAAGAATGGAGAATGACGGGGGTAAAATCCCGCTCGGAGCGAAGCAATTTTACCAGCAGGTTCCCGCCGCCGCCCGGGATGAAGTAATCCGTCAGGATGATGTCAAAAGGCTGTTGACGGTGAACACGCAAAAAGTCGTTGACCGACAGAAAAGTGCTTACCGTCAGCCCGTTTGTAAAAACGCCTTCCTGCGTCCAGTTTTCATATTGGCCCGTGTAGCGCGGGGAATCGTTGAGCACGGCCACTTTCAAATTGGCCGGCAGCTGGCTGCAGAATTGTTCGGCCGTTTGGCGGGCCAGCGCCGGATTAAAAAACAAATCATCGTTGCGGATGGCGTGGCGCGGCGACATGCCCGGTGCGGAAAACAGGCAGTATTGGTTCAGGTTAAAAGGCTCGGTGCGTTTGATATCCTGCAGTACAAACTGGCCCGGCATATTGGAAATTAATTCCCGGCTCCATTGAATGTCCGTCATAATCCGTTCCAATGCGGGGTCTAAGCCGCCCATATGCGCCAGCATATCTTGCACGGCGGTGTCTACCTGGGTCAGTTCGGCGTCAAATTCTTGTTTTTCCGTAGGCGTCCATTGAGGGGCGCTGGAAGCCAAGGAAAATTTCAGCCGTTTGAGGATATAGAGGTGAAATTGGTAAATCTGCTGGTACAGGTCTTGGTATTGGCCTACCAAGGCGGAGCTTAGTTTGTAGTAATGAACCAAATGGTCGGTGGGGGTAATATCGGGAAACGGAGCCATCAGCGCCGCGCGGGCTTGTTTAATATAGAGGGCTCTTTCCGGAGAGGGAATTTCTACCGCGCTGACAAGCGGCGCCCCGTAGTTGAACATTTGATCGTATTTATCCAGAATGACGGCTTGAGGCGAACAGCGAAAGGATTCCTGCACCGCTGCCGGCGGGCAGTACAAAGCTTCCATTTCATCCGTAGAGCGCATACCCTCGATGCCCCACGAAGTGGCGGCCGCCTTGGGAAGGGCTTTGGAAACGGTTTTGGAAGGGGCGGCGGCCGGCGTGGAAGTAAGCGCTTTAATCAGGCCGCGCGTGGGTTTCAGCTGGGCATATACCGGGCTAAGAAATGTGAGCAAGATAATAGACACCAAAAGTAATTGACGCATGGGGTACCCCTCCTTTTTTATACTTTAATACATCCCCGTAGGCAAAACAAGGGGAAAAAGACCTATTGCCAGCTAGGTCTTTTGGCCGTTTGCTATTGGATTGGCGGCGGGGGCGGATATAAGAAAATGAAGGATTGTTTCCGACCCGGCAGGTACGGCCGGCCGCAGGAAGCATCTCTTGGAAAAGGAGAGGATGTTGAGTGAACAAGCGGAGTCCCTTGACTCGTTTTTTTTTTTTGATAAATTTTGCGTATGGACAAAATTTATCAAAAATCATTCTTCGGCGGGAAAAACGCAGGATTTACGCTTATAGAGCTTTTAGTAGTGGTATTAATTATTGGTATCTTGGCCGCGGTGGCGGTTCCGCAGTATGAGAAAGCCGTTAAAAAAGCACGGTTTTCCAACCTACAAACGATGGCGGAAACCATTTTACACGCACAGGAAGTGTACAAAATGGCCAATGGTATCTATTCGTTTGATTTTAATGCGCTGGATGTGACGCTCCCAGCCGATATGAAACCCTATCTGACCACTGCTGATGGCCGCGTGTATGCGATGCAAAAATCGGGTATGCGCTGTATGTTTGCTTCCACCGCCAATTTAAATCCGTCCGGGGCCAGTTTTGTGGCCTGTACTTCCACGAAGGAACCTCAACTGATTTATTACATTACCCTGGCCAGCAAAAACCGCTATTGCGGAGCGAAAACCGGCAATACGGAAGCGGAAGAATGGTGTAAATATCTGACCCAAAAACAAACTCCCTCCAGCCGGTGGGGGGAAAACAGTTTGTATCTGTTTGATTAAATAAAAATAGATTCTTTTTTATGACAAAGGCCTTTGGTACGATAACCGGAGGCCTTGTTTATGGGGAAAGACTTCGCTGTTACGTGCTTGACTCGTTTTTCTCTTTTTGATAAATTTTGCGTATGGACAAAATTTATCAAAAATCATTCTTTGGCGGGAAAAACGCCGGATTTACGCTTATAGAGCTCTTAGTAGTGGTGTTAATTATCGGTATTTTGGCTGCGGTGGCGTTTCCGCAGTATGAGAAAGCGGTAATGAAAGCACGCGTAACGGAGGCTATGGAAATATTAAGAAAAATGGCCGACAATGTTGATATGTGCATGCTTGCCAACGGAGGCAGTATTGCCGATTGCGGAAACACGGATACTGTGATGGAAGGGTTTGAAGGCCTATTGAAAGAGAATGGAGTGCCGGAAACCAAAAATTTTACATATGGTTGGTTGGCTGCCCCCATTGCAATGGACAAAGAAGACAATTATGGGTTAGTAGTCATTTCTCCGACTATAAACCAGTCCGGAGAGGTGGATCATACGACCATTCCTTCTACGGGGAGGTGGTGTATGGCGCAAACGGACAAAGGTTTGTCTTTTTGTCGGAATTTAAGTAATGGACAATCCCCAAGCACGATACAAGGAACTGATTATTATCCGTTTTAGAATGGATCTTCTCAACAAAAAACCCCAGCCTTGCGGCTGGGGTTTTTTGTGTGGCTTTAAACTATTTTACAACCTTTTCCGCCGGCTGCATCGCGGCCAGTTGTTTGTACAGGTCGCGTCTCCAAGCGTATTCGGATTCGGCGCGTTTAATAAGTTCTTTCGCCAGTTCCGGGTTGTCTCTCATCAAGCCTTTGAAGCGGTTTTCGCCGCTCATGTAGTCCACTAACGGCAAGGTGGGTTCGCCCAGCGGGCTGTCCACATGCAGGGGGTTCTTGCCTTCGTAGCGGGCTTCGGGGTTGAAGCGGTACAGGATCCAGCGGCCGGCTTGTACGGCGCGTTTGGCTTCGCCCATACCCTTGGACATATCAATCCCGTGCGCAATGCAGTGCGAGTAGGCAATTACCAACGCCGGGCCGTCGTAAGCATCGGCTTCCGCCAAGGCTTGGATGGTCTGGTTCATGTTGGCGCCCATGGCTACCTGCGCTACATAGATGTTGCCGTAGGTCATGGCAATCATACCGAGGTCTTTCTTCGGCATGGTTTTGCCGCCCGCCGCAAACAAGGCTTTGGCGCCCAAAGGCGTAGCTTTGGACATCTGGCCGCCGGTGTTGGAGTACACTTCCGTATCCAGCACCAAGATTTTGATGTTCTTGCCGCTGGCGAGGACGTGATCCAACCCGCCGTAGCCGATATCGTAGGCCCAGCCGTCGCCGCCCAAGATCCAGACGGATTTCTTAACCAAGTAGTCCGCCAGGCTCAGCAGGCGTTTGCATTCTTCGCAGCCTTTTTCGGCGCCTTTTTCCAAGACGGCTTTGAGGTCGGCCACGTTCTTGCGCTGGGCTTCTACGCCCGCGTCGGTGGACTGGTCTGCATTCAAAATGGCGTCAATCAAAGAGGCATGTTCTTTCAGACCGCCTTCTTTGGCGCTGGTCAGCAAGGCTTTGGCGTCGTGGTTGAGCTGGTCAAACGCCAAGCGCATACCCAAGCCGAATTCGGCGTTGTCTTCAAACAAGGAGTTAGACCACGCCGGGCCTTTGCCGTCTTCGCGTTTGCAGTAAGGCGTGGTGGGCAGGTTGCCGCCGTAAATGGAGGAGCAGCCGGTCGCGTTGGCAATGGCCAAGCGGTCGCCGAACAGCTGCGTCAAAAGTTTTACGTACGGTGTTTCGCCGCAGCCCGCGCAGGCGCCGGAGAACTCAAACAAGGGTTTTCTCATCTGAGAACCTTTTACGGATTCTTTTTTGGTTTTTACTTCGGCTTGTTTGAGGCCCAGGAAGAAAGCGTAGTTGTCGATTTCGTTTTCGCGCACGTCCAGCTGGTGCACCATATTGATGGCTTTCTTTTCCGGGTTTTCTTTATTCTTAGCCGGGCAGTTGAATACGCAGGCGCCGCAGCCGGTGCAGTCTTCCACCGCTACTTGAACGGTGAATTTGAGGCCGGCCAAGTCGGCTTTGCCGTCGGCGGATTTGAAGGTTTTCGGAGCGTTCTTCAGTTCCGCGCCGTCGTAGGCTTTAATGCGGATGGCCGCATGCGGGCAGACCATCGAGCAGAAACCGCACTGGATACACGTATTGGGATCCCATTGCGGCACCATGATGGCGATGTTGCGTTTTTCGTACTGGGTGGTACCCGTCGGATACACGCCGCCTTCCGGCATGGCGGAGGTGGGCAGATTATCGCCGCGGCCGGCAATCATTTCGCCCAACACGTCTTTCACAAACGCGGGGGCTTCGGCCGGAACCGGGGCTTTGGTGTGCAGTTTAGAGGTTACTTCAGCCGGATATTTTACTTCTTGCAATCCCGCCAGAGCGGCGTCTACCGCTTTGTAGTTCTTCTGCACCACTTCTTCGCCTTTTTTGGAATAGGTTTTCTTGATGGCTTCTTTAATGTCGGCGATGGCTTTGTCGGTCGGGATGACGCCCGCAATGCCGAAGAAAGCCGTCTGCATAATGGTGTTGGTGCGGCTGCCCATACCGGTTTTGAGCGCAATTTCGGAAGCGTCAATCACGTACACTTTGAGCTTGCGGTCAATGATGATTTTCTGTACTTCGGCGGTTAAGTGGTTCCACACTTCCTGGGCGTTGTACGGCGAGTTGATGAGTACCGTGGCTCCTTCTTTGGCTTTGCCGAGCACGTCGTATTTATCCAAGAAGTCAAACATATGCACGCCGATAAAGTCCGCCGATTGGATGAGGTACGGCGCGCGGATGTATTTTTTGCCGAAGCGGATGTGGGAGGTCGTCATAGAGCCGGATTTTTTGGAGTCGTAGACGAAGTACCCTTGGGCAAAGAAACCGTTGGCGCTGATGATTTTCATCGTGTTTTTGTTGGCGCCTACGGTGCCGTCGGAACCCAAACCGTAGAACAGCGCGGCGAAAATATCGTTGGCGGCTTTGTTTTCCAGTTTGGTTTCGGGCAGAGAGAGGTTGGTCAAATCGTCTTTGATGCCGACGGTGAACTCTTTCTTGGGTTCTTTGGCGGCCAGGTTGTCAAACACGGCTTTGACGTGAGAAGGCGTAAAGTCTTTGGAGCCGATTCCGTAGCGGCCGCCGATGATGAGCGGGGTTGTGGGGAATTTGGCTTTGGCTTCGGCCGTCAGGAACGCGGCGCAAACGTCTTGGAACAAGGGTTCGCCCAAGGCGCCGGGTTCTTTGGTGCGGTCCATGACCGCTACTTTTTTGACGGTGGCCGGAATGGCTTTTACAAAATCCGCAATGGAGAAGGGGCGGAACAGTTTTACTTTCAGCACGCCCACTTTTTGGCCTTGCATGGCTTCCACGGCGTTCTGGGCTACGTCCGCGCCGGAACCCATAATCACGATTAAGCGTTCGGCATCGGCGTCGCCTACGTATTGGAACAGCTCGTAGTGGCGGCCGGTGATTTTTTCAAATTTGGCCATTTCTTCTTTCACAATGCCGGGCACGGCGTTGTAGAATTTGTTGACGGCTTCGCGTTCCTGGAAATATACATCCGGGTTGGCGGCGGTACCGCGCACGGTGGGGTGTTCCGGGTTGAGGCCGCGGGCCTTGTGTTCGGCCACCAGTTTGTCATCAATCATTTCGTGCATTTGTTCTTTGGTTAAGGGTTCCACCATGTTCAGTTCGTGGCTGGTGCGGAAACCGTCAAAGAAGTGAACAAACGGCACGCGGGCGCGCAGGGTGGAGGCTTGGGCGATGAGCGCCATATCCATAGCTTCCTGCGGGTTGTCGGAGCAGAGCATGGCCCAGCCGGTCTGGCGGACGGACATCACGTCCGAGTGGTCGCCGAAAATAGACAAAGCCGTGGTGGCGATGGCGCGCGCAGACACGTGGAACACGGTGGGCGTCAGTTCGCCGGCGATTTTGTACATATTCGGGATCATCAAGAGTAAACCCTGAGAAGCGGTAAAGGTAGTGGTCAGCGCGCCGGCGGTCAGCGAACCGTGCACCGCACCGGAAGCGCCGCCTTCGGACTGCAGCTCGCTTACGGACGGGACGTTGCCCCAGATGTTGGTTTCGCCTTTGGCGCTCTTGGCGTCACAGATTTCGCCCATCGTGGAAGACGGGGTAATCGGGTAAATAGCGATTACTTCGTTGGTGGCATGGGCGACGTGGGATACTGCGCCGTTGCCGTCCATAGCAACTAGTTTAGCCATAATAGAGAAGTCTCCTTTTGCGTAAATTAAAACGGTCTTGAAGCGTGCGTAAAACACGCCAGCCCGGAGAAACGCTCCGGCCTGTATATATTGTATAACTTTGGCCTGTATTTGGCAAACCGTTTTTTACCGCTCGGTAAATAAAATTTTCTTTTTCAAAACAGCCGTCTTGCGGGCCTGTTTTGCGGTTGAAATTTTGCTTGACTTGGAGTTTGCTCCAGTTGCTATAATACAAGCATTGCCGTCCGCGGTATGCGGCGGCCAGTGATTTAAAAGGAGGGTTGCAAATGGCATTTAAACCAGCAGTGATGTCGTGTCTGGCGGCGGGTGTCTTTTTGGCGGCGTGCGGGTCTAACGGTTCCGCGCCGGTTAAAACCGAAGCTCCGGCGCAAAAGTCAATTGTCTATTTCACTTCGGACATCAGCCCGGAGGGACTCGTAAAAATTTACGATAAAATCTCCGAAAATATACACGGAAAGGTGGCCATTAAGGTACATACCGGCGAGCCGCACGGCCCCAACATTATCCCGCGGGAAATGGTAAAAGCGCTCCAACAGCATATTCCCAACAGCAATTTGGTGGAAACCAACACGCTTTATGAAGGCGGCCGCCACACCACTGAACTGCACCGCCAAACCATTAAAACCAACGGCTGGGATTTTTGCGAAGTGGATATTATGGACGCGGACGGCGCGGTGATGCTGCCCATTAAAGGTGGCAAGCACTTTAAAGAAATGTCCGTAGGCAAGAATTTGCTGAATTACGATTCCATGGTGGTGCTGACGCATTTTAAAGGCCATACGATGGGCGGGTTTGGCGGTTCGCTTAAAAACATCGCCATTGGCTGTGCGGACGCCAAAGTAGGCAAGGCTATGCAGCACGGCAGCAACGGCGCCGATTTATGGCGCGCCAATAAAGAACTGTTTATGGAACACATGGTGGAAGGCGGTAAAGCCGTAACCGACCATTTTGGCAAAAACATCGTCTATATCAACGTGCTTCGCAATATGTCCGTGGACTGCGACTGCGCCGGCACTTCCGCCGCCGCCCCCAAAACCCGCAACGTGGGTATTTTGGCCTCTACGGATATTTTAGCGGTAGACCAAGCTTCCGTAGATATGGTGTATGCCCTGCCGGATGAAGAATCGCACGATTTAAAGGAACGCATTGAATCGCGCAAAGGGCTTAGACAGCTGTCTTATATGAAAGAAATGGGCATGGGAAACGACCAGTACGAACTGGTAAACCTGGATAAATGACCCGCCTTTCTGACAAAATACAGCCGCCCTTCGGTTACGAGGGGCGGTTGTTTTGTGCGGTATTTTTGTTATACTATTAAATAGATTTTATTGGATAAGGAGAAGAACGATGAAACAGGGTTTTACGTTAATTGAACTGCTGGTTGTGGTGTTGATTATTGGCATTTTGTCGTCTGTGGCGTTGCCGCAGTATGAAAAATCGGTAGAAAGAGCCCGCGCGGCGGAAGCGGTGGTAACTACCAAAAACATTTTGGACGCAGCGGCCATTTATGCAACCACCTACCGCACCTGCCCGACCAGCCTGTCGGATTTGGACGTGAAAGTAACGGCCGAAACCAAAAACTGGATATTTGGTGTGAACCAGTTGGGAACCCGCAACTGCGCGGCTACCGTAGCGGACAAAGAAGGCAATTTTGAGGCTTACCGGGTGTTTGTAAAAAACGAGGCGGAATCGGATATGCCCAGCGGTTCCATTTTCTGGAACTGCCAAGGGGGTTCGTGCGACGATTTCTTCACGGCCATTAACGTCAAGCCCGTTGCCGGTACGCAGAACTATCAATAATTCTTTTGTCATCCCATTACCCCGCTTGCCAACAAGCGGGGTTTTTATTTTTTATCAATTCTTTTGCCGCCTTCGGTGCGAATTTATATAATTTATCTATGTCTCTAAAGCATTGGATTTATTCTTTCCGCCCGCTGTGCGTGGCGTACGAAACGTTGCGCTGGCTGTGGCATAAAATTTTCTTTTTTATTCATACCCCTACTCCCGTATGGTATCAGTTTGACCGCAAACACCAACCGGTTGCATCCGTAAAAGAAACGCTGCCGATGGACAAAAATTGGTACCGCATTTGCCGCCCGCTTTACCGCCACGAACACGTCTATTACGATTTGCAAAAAGCCCTTGCGGCTAACCCCAACGTAAAAGGTGTGGCATTGATTTTTTTTATGGGAATCGGCGACTACCTATACACCACGCCCATGCTGGCCGCTTTAAAGCAAAAATTTCCGCGTTTGCCGTTTTACGCCTATGTGGGGGCCCAGTTTGACCGCAACAACTCCCCGTTGGTGGGCAAATTATTGGCGGAAAACCCGAACTTTGAAAAAGTGTTCTATTTTAACGGCACCCGGCACCCGCTGATTTGGAAAAATTACGATTATTCGGATGCCTTTAAAGACATTCCGGAAGGCTTTTTGGCCGTTCCCGTTTATTACGATTACGGCGTGCACGTCGGACACCGCGTCACCAATTTGTTTGAGACGTTTTCCCTGCCTGTGCCCGAACGGGTGCCGGCGCCCGTGATGTATTTTGCCAAGGACATTGCCCCGGCGGTGGCGGATTATTTGGCCCGGGCGCGCCGCGGGGCGCAGGGCAAGAAAGGTATTGTGTTTTTGCAGTTGGATTCCCGCGGGTCTAATTACGCGTATCCGCATATGAAGGCCTTGGCACAGGGGCTTATTCAAGAAGGCTATTTCGTCATGAGTGTTACCAAAGGCGGCCCCACGGACAACCCGGACTATTTGGAAATTGATATTAAGAAACTGGCCATTAACCAGACGTGGCAGTTCTTGTCTATTCTCAAGGGCGAGTTTCCGCTGTACGTGATTGCGGTCAATTCCGTATTTTGGGCGGCTTCCGCGGGGATGCAGCTGCCCAACTTGGGCCTGCAGCACTGGATAGACAAAAAGGTGCACAATTTGTGGTATCCCAATATAGAGGTGGTTACCAACTATATCTATCCGCATTTGCCGCGGGAAAAACAACTTTTTGCCCCGCCGGAAAGCTATACCCGGCACAATAAAAAAATTATTGATTACAAACCCGATTGGGTAATTAAGTGGTTTAAAGAAAAGTTTGAAAAATAAAAAAGGCTCCTTAGAAGGAGCCTTTTTTGCGGGATTTTGTTTATTTGTATTCGTTATAGCTGACAATATGCTCCAGCGTTTCGCGCGGGCGCGGGGCCGGTTCTTCGGCGGGGTATCCCAGGGCAATCAAGTGTTCGATTTTTTTGCCTTTGGGCAGGTGGAAAAATTTTTCCGCCTTGTCGGAATTTAACCAGCCGATCCAGCAGGTTCCCAACCCCAAATCCTGCGCGCGCAGCACCAAATGCTCGCCGGAGATGCCTTGGTCTACCAAGTAAAATTCCGTTCGGCGGAAGAAATTGCCCAGCCGGCTGGTAAAAGAGCCTTTGTCCGACACTGCGGCAATGAGCACGGGGGCTTTTTCGGCAAATTTCGTCATTGCATATACGCCGGAAAACGCTTCTTTGCAGAAGGCTTCTTTTACTTTCGGGTCGTCAATCACAATATAATGCCACGGCTGCGAATTGCAGGCCGACGGCGCCAGCCGGGCCGCTTCCAGGCAGGCGTTTATTTTTTCCCGCTCTACGGGTTTATCCTGATATTTGCGCACGCTGCGGCGCGCTTTAATAACATCCATTAATTCCATAAATTCTGTACCCCTTCGGTTAAGATAAAAATATCTTATCAAATTGAAGCCCCGTTTTTTTATAAAATAAACATATGCAATTTACTAAATATACCGGACTGGGAAACGATTTTATTGTTTTGGACGGCGAAACGGCCCGCGGGGTGCAGCACCCCGGGGAGCTGGCCCTTCGCATGTGCAACCGCCATTTTGGCGTGGGGGCGGACGGACTGGTGCTGTTGCTTCCTTCTGAAAAGGCCGATATGCGCATGCAAATTATTAATTCCGACGGCAGTGAGGCCGAAATGTGCGGCAACGCCTCGCGCTGTGTGGCGCTGCACCTCTATCGCCGGGGCATTGTGCCCAAGCGGCAAATCACCTTAGAAACGCTGGCGGGGCTGATTCATACCGAAATTATGGATGAGGCTTCCTCCCGGGTGCGGGTGGATATGGGCATGCCGCGCCTGACGCGGGGGGAAATCCCGATGACGGGCCTTGCGCACGAGCGGGCCGTCAACGTAGCGCTGCGCGCGTGCGGGACGGAATTTTGCGGCACGGCGGTTTCCATGGGAAATCCGCATTTTGTGATTTTTGTGGAAAATGCCGAAAAAATCCCGCTGGAAGTGTGGGGCCCCGCGTTGGAAACGAACGAAGCTTTCCCGCGCAAAACCAATGTGGAATTTGTGCAGATTCTCAACAACGCCACCATTCGCATGCGCGTGTGGGAACGCGGCGCCGGGGTGACGCAAGCCTGCGGCACGGGCGCCTGTGCGGCGGTGGCGGCGTGTATTTTAAATCATAAAACCAACGACTATGTGACCGTCAAACTTGACGGCGGCGAATTGCTGATTGAATGGCCGGCCGGGAAAAATATCTTTATGACCGGCCCCGCCACCGAAGTATTTACCGGAGAGTATAAGGGGGACAAATGATCCTTTTAAATGAAAATTATCTAAAACTGCCCGGCAGTTATCTCTTTTCCACCATTGCCAAAAAAGTGGCCGCGTACCAGCAGGAACACCCCAACGAAGACATTATCCGCCTGGGGATTGGGGACGTTTCCCGCCCGCTGGTGCCGGCGGTGGTGGAGGCGCTGCATAAAGCGTCGGATGAAATGGGCCGTGCCGAAACGTTCCGCGGGTACGGGCCGGAGCAGGGATATGCATTCTTGCGGGAAGCCATTTTGAAACACGATTATCTGGACAGAAACATCGCGCTGGAAGCCGATGAAATTTTCGTCAGCGACGGCGCCAAAAGCGATGTGGCCAACTTTCAGGAATTATTTGACGTGTCCTGCAAAGTCGCTTTGCAGGATCCGGTGTACCCCGTGTATTTGGATACCAACGTAATGGCGGGCCGCACGGGCAATTTTGAAAACGGACGCTTTGGTGGAATTGTGTACTTGCCGTGTACGGAAGAGAACGGCTTTATCCCCGATTTGCCCCGGGAACGGGTGGATTTGGTGTATTTATGTTCTCCCAACAACCCTACCGGCGCGGCCATGACGCGCAGCGAACTGAAAAAATGGGTGGACTGGGCCGCCCAGCACAACAGCGTTATTTTGTACGATTCGGCCTACGAAGCCTTTATTACCCAGCCGGACGTGCCCCATTCCATTTACGAAATCCCCGGCGCGCAAAAAGTGGCGGTGGAGTTCCGCTCGTTCTCCAAAACGGCCGGGTTTACCGGCACGCGCTGTGCTTATACGGTGGTGCCCAAAGCCCTGCAGGTATACGACCGGGCGGGTAAACCGCACGCGCTAAATGCGCTGTGGCTGCGCCGGCAGACCACCAAGTTTAACGGCGTGCCCTACATCGTCCAGCGCGCGGCGCAAGCCGTGTTTACCCCGATGGGACAGGCCCAAATCCGCAGTGTAATTGAAGTGTACCAGAAAAACGCCCAAGTCATTTTGCAGGCCTTGCAGGCGGCCGGGTTACAGGCCTTTGGCGGCGTAAACGCCCCGTATATTTGGCTGAAAACGCCTAACGGCATTGACTCTTGGACGTTTTTTGACCGGCTTTTAAGCAAAGCCCGCGTAGTGGGTACGCCGGGCGTAGGCTTTGGCGCATGCGGGGAAGGGTATTTCCGTTTGACGGCTTTTAATACGCCCGAACTGACGCAGGCGGCGGCCAGCCGGATTGCCCATCTGACGTTTTAAACTGATTTTGCTAAAATACTTCCAAGGGAGGATGTATGAAAAAACCGGAAAAGCATCTTTTTCAAAAAGGGTTTACGTTAATCGAGTTGTTAACCGTCGTGCTGATTATCGGCGTGCTGATGGCGGTAGCCTTGCCGAACTATACGCGCTCTATTGAGCGCGCCCGCGCGGTGGAGGCTATGGCGGGAATTAAGGCGCTTAACGACGCCGTCTACGCCTATGCGGCCGGAAGAACGGGGCTTAATGCCTGCCCGCGCTCTTTTAAAAAATTGGCCATTTCGTTTCCCGGCCATTTAAGCGCGGATGAGTCTACCATTGAAACCAAGGATTTTGAATTTATTATTCACTCGGCCAGCAATGCCATTATCCCGGGAACGGATTGCCCCGGCGTGGTAGCCAGACGTTTGGGCGGACAAAAATACCAGTATAGAATTTGGAATCCCTATGTGCGCGGCACGGGCGGAAAAGGCGCCTCGTTGGCGTGTACGGGCCCGAATGAAAGCAGCATTGAAATTTGCAAATCGCTGGATTTGTATAAAGAGGGCGTAACCCCTTTTTAAATCGGCCGGACAAAGAGGTTGATTTTCTTTGCTTTTATCTGCATACTATATAAGATAGGCTGTTTTGCAGAAAAAATTAAGAGAGGAAATTATGAAAAAGTTTTTCTTATTGACGACGGTTTTGCTGTTTGGCAACTTGTGCCGGGCAGAGAGCCTTCAGTTCGTTACTACTTTGGCTTCTCCCGTGGGAACTTTTGCCTCCTTGGAAACGGCGGATCCTACCGCTACGGTAAGTGCTCCTTTGGTTAATTTTTGCAATAGACGTATTTCTACGGGGCTTGTTACCCTGTCCGGAGCGAACGCCTATATTTACACCATGCATTTACAAAACGGAGCTACCCTGGGCGGCACGGTGCCGGAATATCGGGTGTCAGGTACGATGCAAGTAGCCAGCGGAGCTACCTTAGAGGGCGGCCGATTGATGGCAAACGAAGTGACGCTGGAAGACGCCGTAATGGCTAAGAGCAATGTAACGGACACGCTGTATTTGGATTCTTCCGAAGTGCTGGGGGCCAAAGCGGATGCCCTTTCTATTCCAGGCCAGGTGGAAACTTCCGGCACGGGCAGCAAGGAAAATATGGAGTGGAATAACTCATATACTTGCGATTATAAAATTTCTGAAGCGGAAGATATCGATGAAACTACATATATGGTGCGTTATAATCCCGATACCGGGCGTTTTGAACACCCGTCTGGCCTAGATAGCGGGGATACCTGCGATAGCAACCCTTTGGTTAAATACACGGGAACGCCCAGTCAGACGTGTTTGGATATTTGGCTGGATGGAAGTGGAACCACAAGCAGTATGCTCGATATGTCTTTTGGAACGATTCATCTGTATCAAGTGGGGGATGGTTGTGATCCGTATACAATGCCTTGCGGATCTTATCAGAGAGTCATTTTCCCCTGCAAAGCAAATATTCCTTATGGAGGAGGGGCTGATATACGTTATGCGTTGTCTTCTAGCAACAGCAGCCTTTCCCAAAGTCAGCGTTGGAAGTATTATGTGCCTAAATCTTCTCAAATTGCAAAATTTTTTGGCGGGTTGAAAAGCGCATATAACAGCTGGTTAAATAATGGTGATTGGGATTTGGGACACCCGTATACGTTTAACGTCTGCTTGTCCGATGCCGAGGCTACTTTCCAAGGAAAGGGTGTTCACTATACCATTTCCTATGGCAGAACGAGTTTTAAAGCGCAGAAACACTATCCTGAAGGGTCCTCTGGGGGAAATGCAACGTGTGTAAGCGATAATAAGTATAGCTCGTATTTATTAAAAAGCAAATAATAAAAGGCCCGCTTAACAGGCGGGCCTTTTAAATAAATTCCCCCGAGGGATCCCTCGGGGGATTGTATTTTGCAAGCAAAGTTTACTTGGCAGCAGGCACGCCTCCGGTTAAGTCCTTAATGGCGGCCACGGCGCCCAAAACATTGGAAGCTTCATAAGGCATATAGATGATTTTGTTGTCTTTGCCTTCCGTCATTTTGGTTAACGCCTCAATGTATTTAAGCGAAATCATATAGCTGGCAGGGTTGGAGGATTGGGCCACGGTGGAAGCCACAATTTTGACGGCTTCGGCCTCGGCCTGGGCCACTTTGATTTTCGCTTCCGATATCCCTTCCGCTTCCAAAATGGCGGCCTGCTTCATCCCTTCCGCCTTTTTGATTTCGGATTCCCGCACGGCTTCCGCCTTCAAAATTTGGGCGGTTTTCGTCCCTTCCGCTTCCGTTACCATGGCGCGGCGGTCGCGTTCGGCCTTCATTTGCTTTTCCATGGCTTCGCGGATGGCGGCGGGGGGGATAATGTCCTGCAGTTCTACGCGGTTTACTTTCACGCCCCATTTGTTGGTGGCTTCATCCAAGATGACCTGCAGCTTGCTTTTGATAATTTCACGCGAAGTGAGCGTTTGGTCTAAATCCATTTCGCCGATGATATTTCTTAAGGTGGTCTGCGTCAGCTTTTCAATGGCGGTGGGCAGCGATTCCACTTTGTAGGCCGCGTTGATGGGATCTGTAATTTGGAAATATAGCAGCGCGTTGATTTCAATGCCCACGTTGTCTTTGGTAATCACGCTTTGGCGGGGCAAATCGTAGACGGTTTCGCGCATGTCAATTACGTTGCGCATTTCGGTAATCGGCACAGAGCGCACCCGGCCAGAGCCGTCCATATAGTCCCGGTTTTCGCGCCATTCCATCAAATGGGGCTTGTCCATAATCGGGATAATCCAGTTAATACCCGGGGTAAGAATTTGCAGGTATTTTCCAAAGCGTTCGATAATTATCACTTGCGCTTGTTTGACGATGACAATCCCTTTGGTGATGATCACAATGATAAAAACAATCAAGGCCAGCAATAAGACTACTCCTAAGTCGTTGATTTGCATGTCTCTCTCCTGATGAATTTTATTTGGGGCGTACGGTTAAGGTCACGCCGTCCAACTTTTCTACCACGCATTCCGTCCCGGCGCTTAACGTCTGCAGGGCGGTGGCTTTCCAGCTTTCGCCGGCTACTTTCACGCGCCCGTTGTTAAGAAGCGGGCCGACTTCCGTTTCCGTTACGGCGGTTTTTCCGATTACTTCTTCGGCGGGTGTTTTTACGCGGGGCGCATTGCGGTAGAAGTGCCGCTTTGCCAACGGGCGTATGCCCAGCCACGCCGCGGCCGCCACCCCGGCAAACACGCCGGCTTGCAGCCAAAGGCCGGCTCCCAGCCAGGCGGCCAGCGCAGCGCCCGCCAGCCCCAGCCCCAAGCAAGCCAGCGAAAATTCCATCGTAAATAATTCGCCCACAAAACAGCCTACGGCCAAAATCAACCATACATAATAGTTCATGGAACCTCCCAGCGGTCAGTTTTTTATAATTTCCAAATAGTTGCGCAGGTATTTCAAGCGCCGTTCGTCGCGCAGTTTATTGAGGATGTAAATCATATTGGCAATAAACCGGCGGATGATTTGGCGGGAAGAGAGCGGAGTAAAAAAGTCGTCATTCCACGCAATCTGGCGGGAGCGGATGTAGCGGCGGCAGTCGGCTTCCGTTAAGATTTTGCCGTTATCCAGCGGGTCTACAAACAAAGACTGCAAATGGGCAAAGTCGCGCACATGCACCAACACGCGCCCGGCCAAGTCCACCAGGGAAACGTCCATCCCGTACCGCTGCCCCAGGCAGGCGTACAAACAGGCCACGCAGAGGCTGGACCCTCTTTTTTTGCGCAGGAAGCGCGCAAAAGAAATGTCTTTGATATCGGTATTGGTTTGCAGCGGGGTAAAGCCTTCTGTTTGAAAAATGTAATGCCCCAGGACGACGGCGATCTCCGTATAATTTTTGGCGTTTAAGAGCACCGGGCGCAGAGAAGCGGCCATTTTGTCCAACGGGGCGGACACGTCGCCGCGGGCGGTGGTGGGAGAAGTAAATTTGGAAAGCAAGGCCAAGCCTTCTTCCAAATCCGGGTTAATCTTGGCGGAAAAACGGGCCAGCGCGGCGGAAAGATCTTCCCAGCAGATTTCTTCCAGCGTGTTTAAAACGGCGCGCGGAGCGGAGGTTTTAAATTCTTCTTCCATCACCTGTTGTACCTGGGCGGGATTGGCTTTTATGGCGTCGGCCAGGGCGCTTTTAAGCACCGGGCCGTATGCATCCGACTCGGTTTCCAATAATTTAATCAGCGCCTTCAGGCCGTCGTGTCCCAGTATTTGCATATATTACAAGATAGCAAATTGCCGTCTTTTTTTCCACTTCTTTTTGACGTATTTTTTTGACGGAGAAAATAAGAAAAATTCTTTTTTGATTTTTGCCCAAAAAACATAAAAAAACGGGGCCGTTAGGGGCCCCATTTTTGCAAAGAAAAAGGTTTATTTCAAATCTTTTTCGTTGGCGGTAATTTGCAGCACGACGCGGCGGTTTTGCGCGCGGCCGGCCGCAGTAGCGTTGCTGGCGATCGGGTTGGAAGAACCGTAGCCGATGTAGGTGATGCTCATCGTTTTCAAACCGCTGCCCAACAAGAAGTCGTACACGGCTTTGGCGCGTTGGGTGGAAAGTTTGTTGTTGATGGCGTCGGAACCGGTAGAGTCGGTGTATCCCTGCACGACGATGCGGTTTTTGGGATATTTTTTAAGTACGCGGTTCAGATCCGTCAGCGTTTGCATGGAAGCGGCGGTCAGTTCCGAGCTGCCGGTGGCAAACAAAATGTCGTTCTTTAAGAAGACCTGGATGCCGCTGTCCGACTTTACCACTTCGGCGATGGCGGCCAGTTCTTTGGCTTGTTTGTCGTAGTAGTTGCCCAGCAATCCGCCGGCGGCTAAACCGGCCAAAGCGCCGTAGATGGCGCCGGTTTCGCTTTTGCCGCCCGTATTGTTGGCGATAATGGCTCCGGCGGCCGCGCCCACGGCGGCTCCTCCGGCGGCGCCCCAAGCGGTTCTTTTGCCGGGGGTGGTGCAGGCGGTACCCAACAGCGATACAGCCATACAAAGCAGAATCACTTTTTTCATTGAGTTGTGTCTCCTTGTAAAATGAAGATATTTACATTTTACTTTTTTTTCAGAAAATGCAAAGTTTAATTTGCGGTTTTTTTACGTCAAATGTTTGGGGAACGGCTGCGTGCGGCGCCCGGATTACAAAATGTGACAGTCGGGTTTTCCTTTTTTCTTCATCAGTTCCCGGTACAGGCGGTAGACGGGTTTGCCCAGTTTGGGGTGGACAAAGTCGGACAGAATATACGACAGCGGCTTTAAGACAAACTCCCGCTCCTGCAGGCGCGGGTGCGGAATGAAAAGAGGGTACTCGTCATCGTCTTCAAACAAAACTTGGTCGTCGTAAAACAGGATGTCCAAATCAATCACGCGCGGCCCGTTTTTAAAAGTAGGCGTGCGGCCCAGCCGGGTTTCCAGCGCTTTTAATTTTTTAAGAAGCGGCAGGGGCTGATAGGGGGTGCTTAAAATCAGCACCGTATTGATAAAATCGGGTTGTTCGGCAAAGCCTTCCGGCTTGGAAACGATATACGGCGCCACTTCCTTGACCGTACCCAAGGCGCTGAGGGCCTCTATGGCGCGGTCTATATTTTCTTTGGCGGGGGGAATGTTGCTTCCCAAAGCAAGCACGGCCTTGGGCATTATTCTTCTCCGCGGTATTCAATCCAGCGGTCGGGTTCTTCGGCCACTTTTACGCTGTACAAATGCGGCAGCCGTTCTTTGAGGCGTTTGTACATCCACACGCACAGCGCCTCGGTCGTGGGCTGGGGCAGAAACGTTCCCAAATCGCTCCCTTCCAGGCGGGATTCCAGTTCTTTTTTAAACGTGTCCGCCAGTTGGCGAAAATCAATCAGGTACCCTTCGGCATTCGTCGGCCCGAAGAAAGTTACTTCGTAGTGAAAAGTATGGGTATGCACTTCTTCGGCCAGCGTACCGCCGTGCCCGTGGCGGGCGGTAAAGCTGCCGCATTGGGTTAAATAAACCTTGCTCATGGGGCGGCCTCCAACTCTTGGTAAAAATTCATAATTTTGCGGGTATCTTTTACGTCGTGCACGCGCAGAATGTCCGCCCCGCCCTGCAGGGCGACCAACTGGGCGGCCAGCGTTTGCGCTTTGCGTTTGGGCGGCAGTTCGCGCTTTTGGCTTAAAAAAGTTTTGCGCGATACTCCCACCAGCATCCGCACGCCTAAATCTTTAAAAAACGAAAGGTGTTTCAACAGTTCGTAATTTTGTTCGCGCGTTTTGGCAAAGCCGAACCCTACATCTATAATCACGTTTTCTTTGGCAAGACCGCAGGAAAGCGCTTCTTGAATTTTGCCCGCCAGAAAATCTTTTATTTCTTCCAGCAAGTGGGCATATTCGGTTAAGCCTTGCATGGTTTGCGGCGTGCCGCGCGTGTGCATCACGACAATTTGCGCCTTAAAATCCCGCACCAGGCGAAACATTTCCTTATCTGGCGTGCCGCTTACGTCGTTTATAATAGAAACTCCGGCTTTTAGTCCTTCCTGCGCAACGGGGATTTTGACGGTGTCCAGCGAGACGGGCAACTGCGGCCATTTCTGGCGCACGGCCCGAATCAGCGGCAGCACGCGGGAAATTTCTTCTTCGGCGCTGACGGGGGTGGCGTTGGGGCGGGTGGATTCGCCGCCGATGTCCAGAATATCGGCGCCGGATTGGACGTAGTCTTTGCATTTGGCCAGCAAAGAAGCCAAATTGTTTTGCGGGTCTCCGTCGTAAAAAGAATCGGGCGTAGCGTTTACAATGCCCATTAAAAGCGGGTTGGCCATAAAAACTCCCTGCCGGATGGTGTTATTTGATCATTTCCAAAAATTCGTTGCGCACTTCCATTTTTTTAAACGCGCCGCGGATGGCGCTCGTGACCATAACGGCGTTATGCTTTTCAATGCCGCGCGAGCTGATGCACATATGTTTGGCTTTGCACACTACCATCACGCCGTGGGGCTGCAGGGTGTCCATCAGGCTGTCTGCAATTTGGGCCACCAGTTTTTCCTGAATTTGCAGGCGGCGGGCAAACACTTCCACCAGGCGTGCGAGCTTGGAAATACCCAGCACTCGCCCTTTGGGCAGATATCCGATGCTGATGGTGCCGAAGAACGGCTGCAGGTGATGTTCGCAGGTGGAATAAAATTCAATGTCTTTTAACACCACCATTTCTTCGCAGGAGCCTTCCGTAAACGTTTTTAATACGTCCTGCGGCTTCATCTGGTAGCCGCCGAAAAGTTTTTTCCAGCTGCGTACGATGCGCGCCGGCGTTTCCAAGAGGCCTTCGCGGGTCGGATCGTCGCCGATATAGGCCAAAATTTCGCGCAGATTGTTTAAAATTTTTTCTTCGCTCAGCGGATGTTTGCCAGCTTGTGCGTTTGCAGGCTTAGCCGTGCGGAGGGATGATTTTTTAGCAGTTTTACGCATAGGTCAATGTTCTCCTGTTTGTTGCTTTCGGGCTGCAGATAAATTTGCGTGTGGGCGTTTTCGTACGCATAGTATTTTTGCAAGTCTTCCAAATCGGTTTCCTGCCCGACGACCAATTTAATGACGTGGGCTTTCTTTAGCATTTGCGGGCTGACGTAGCGCTTGGGCGATACGCAGACAAAATCCGCCCGGCTTACGTCCGTATCGTTGGCGCCGTTGGTTTCCAGGTGCACTTCGTAGCCGGCATCTTTTAACACGCCGATCAGGGCGGGCAAGTCCTGCTCGCTGGGTTCGCCGCCGGTAATGATGACGGCCTTGGCCGGCCAGGAGGCAAGGGCTTTTAAAATGGCCTCGGCCTGCAGGGTTTGGCCGTCCCGTGCGGCGTATTTCGTATCGCAGAACGGGCAGTTCATGGAGCACCCCGCCAGCCGGATAAACACCGCCGGCATGCCGGTGTGCTTGCCTTCGCCTTGAATAGAATAAAAAATTTCGTTAACCTTCCACGACGGCTGCGGCATTGTCGCTCTCCCAGATTTCCAGTGTTTTTAAGGTTAAATTTTGTTTCTTTAATTCGGCCCCTATTTTTGCAAACAGATATTGGGCCAGATTTTCGGCGGTGGGGTTTTCCACCCAGTCGTTTAAAAATTGGTGGTCGGGCAGATTGTCATCCAACAGTTTTTTGATGACCTTAAAATCGCATACCATTCCGTCCTCGCGTACGGCGCCTTCTATAACAAACACGGCTTTCCACGTATGCCCGTGCAATTGGTGGCAGGGGCCGTCGTAATGCGGCAGGCGGTGGGCGGAACTGAAGGTGCGGATGAGTTTGATAAGCATTTATTTCTCCTCGGGCAATGTATTAAAAATTTGCTGCATATAGATAATGCATAAAATCACTTGGGCAAACGTAAAAAGCGGAATATTTATCCACAGCCGAACGTACCACAGTGCGCTGAGCGGGCCCATCATAAAAAATGCCCATTTAAGCACCGCCGTGCGCGGCACGTACGAGCGGCGCATGAGTTTAAAAAATAATCCGACGGCCCCCGCCGTACAAAAACTAAACAGCATAACCAAGGGAATGGCAAACAGCGAAGTAAACAGCGTTACTGCGCGCAAGGAGCTCTCCAAGACGTCTTTTTGTTTGGCCAAATTTTCCTGCGAGGTAACAAACGAAAACGTCTTCGGCAGTTCCGTTTGTTGGATGCCGCCCGACGAGGGAACATAAATTTTGTTGCCCGTAACGAGGCAGAGGATGTTGTCCTTAAGCAGTTCTTCTGAGGAAGGGGGCGTTTTTAAGGACGCGTCAAAGACGATTTTAAAATCGCTTTGCGGCACCGAGGCGGAAACCGGCTGCTGCGGCTGGGTCAAAACGCCTTTTTCAAACGTTACCTGCGGAAAGTTTTTTAGCAGCAGGGGCAGATTGTCTTTGATGTAGCCGCTGCTGAAAAAATAAAATACCACCGTAGACAAGAAAAACAGATAAATGCCGAATCCAACCATAAACCGGCGGGACGAAAAAGCCAAAATATGGTAAAAACGGAACGAAAAAATAGTTTTTATATGAGCCCAAAGCATATGTTTATTATACCAATTTGGGCCGTATTTCACCGAAAGCGCCCTTTAATTGGCGGCGTTTTTGTCCTGGCAGGAAATTTCGGCCCCCAAAAAGAAAATCTGGTTTTTCTTAAACACGCAGGAAAGCTTTTGGGAGCGGGGGGAGCCGTCCGCGGCCGGGGGCAGGGGGCGCATGCAGGCAATGCGCGTGCAGGAATAGGTTTCGCCGCACTGCGGAAAAGAGGAAGAAGGAAAATTGGAGATAAACCAAGAAAAATCCAAATTGTAATTAAGCGCCTGCAAAAAGTTTTCGCAGGTCAGTTCGTTTTCAAACGTGCAGCTGGGCTGGGCGGAGGAATTTTCGAGGGTAATGCTTTGGTCAAGCAGGGTGTAGCGTTCGGCGTCTATTGGGTCGCCCTGCACCATATAGACGTCAAAACAGGAATAGCCGGGGCTTTGTTTTTTGCTGCAGGTAAAACGGTTTAAAATGTCGTGCCCGGGGCAGGTGTCTTCCACCAGGGCCGGATCGGTGGAAAGATACTGCGGGGATTGGCGGATTGTCTGCGGTTTATAAGCGGTTTGAGCGGCGGTTACAACGAAGGCTCCCCCGATAAAAAGGGCAATCAGCGCGGCGGCTTTTTTCATACGTTGTCCTCCCGGCAATTTTTTTCATCCTAGCAAATTTGCGGGTTCGTTTTAACTTTTTACACAGACAAAAAAGGGTTAGACGGGCTTTCCGTACGCACGCGGACGTGCGCGTGTACTTCTATATGTTGCAACACGGAACGGAATTTATTAATATATATCCGTGTTGTTTTATTTTACGCCAACAGAGGGCTTATGTCCAATAACTTTTTCTCGTTTTTTTCCAAGAAAGATCTCCCTGCCGAACAGGTAATCAAAACGCTTACGCCGGAAATGCTGGCTTTTCTGCAGCAGTTTCCTACGGCTATTTTGCTGTTAAACGCGACGGGCAAAATCGTGTTTGCCAATGCGGGGGCCGCTTCCGTTTTGCGTACGGAAATTTCGGATTTAAACGGCACCGGCGTGGAGCGGCTGGGACTTACAATGGAAAAAGTGCGCGCGATGGCGGAAGAAAAAGAGCCCAATAAAACAATCATCCAGTTAGTCAACCGGGAAGCGGATGCCGTCTACGTCAGTGCGGGGGCCAGCTTTTTGGCTTCCACGCCGTTTATTATGCTGACGTTGGAATTTGTGCCCCATTTTAAACAGCTGAATGCCGAAAAAAGTTTTTTGAGTTCGGTCATCAACAATTATCCCGTGGCCGTTACCGTGCAAAATTTGGCGGGCGTTTGTACGTTATGGAATACGGCGGCGGAAAAGATTTTCGGTTTTAAGGCCGAACAAACGCACAATCATTCGGTATATGAATTTTTGCCGAAAGAAATCGTCGCTTCCGTGCAGCGATTGGACGAACAGGTGCGCGACAAACAACGCCCGCGGGAAAACGTGCTGCTTTCGTATAAAGACGCAAAAGGGGAAGAGCGCACCCTGTCTGTCACCAAAGTTTTTACGCCGTCGGAAAACAATAAAAATAAAGCCATTTTAACCATTTACGAAGATGTGACCATGCGCCAGCGCTACGAGCAGGATTTGCTGCAAAACCGCACGTTGCTGCGCGCCGTGCTGGACAATGTGCCGCTGGGCTTATACACGCGGGACTGTGATAACCAGATGACCTTTTTTAACCGCCAAAGCATGAAAGTGCTGGGCGAAACGGACGTAAAATGCGTCAACAGCCCGCATCCGCATCAGGATAAGGATGTCGTTTCTTTTCATTATACCCGGGAGCAGCAGGTGTTAAGTGAAGGGAAAATTAAAGATTATCCGGAAGAGCCGTATGTGGATCATGCCGGCAATGAAAAAATTCTGCATATGATTAAAGTCCCGCTGATGGATGCGGGGCCGAAACCGTTGGTGCTGACCATTGTGGAGGATATTACCGACCGCCGCCGCCAAGAAAAAGAAGTGGCCCGGGCCAACAGTTTCTTATCGGCCATCGTGCAAAACGCGCCTATCGGGTTGTATGCCCGTGCGGCGGACGGCCGAATGCTGCTGCGCAACAAGCAGTGCGAAGAAATTTTTGGCGAAGTGTCGGATAAGGCGTTTGACTCTACCGGCTCGTTGCCGCACGAAACGCCGGAACAGGTGCATGAATACATCGCACGGGAAAGAGCGTTGCTGGAAAGCGGCAAAACGCTGGACATACCGGAAGAAGAGTATCTTACCGGCGGCGGGGAAAAGAAACTGTTGCATATGGTAAAAGTACCCGTGTCCGAGGAGGGCAACGGCGAGCCGCAATTTGTGGTAACGCTGGTGGAAGATATTACCGAAAAACGGGCGCAGGAACGGGCCTTGGTGGAAACCAAAAACTTCCTGCAGACCTTGCTGGATCAGGTGCCTGTGGCCATTTATGCACGCGGGCTGGATGATAAGATGTCCTTTGTCAACCGCCGCGCGCACGAATTATTCCCCGATGAGCAGGAATATCTGGCCAAGGACGATTTTTACGGCCAGCGCGAAAAGGCCATTTTTAAAGACGGCAAAACGGTGGAATTCCCGGAAGAGTGGTATACCACGCTGCGCGGGAACAAAATTTTGCTGCATTTAATTAAGGCCCCGGTGTTTGATAAAGAAGGCAAACCGTTTATGGTGCTGACGGTGGCCGATGATATTACCGAAAAGAAAGCGCAGGAAAAAGCCATTATTGACGCCAAAAACTTCCTGCAGACGGTTATCAATAACCTGCCGGTTTCGCTGTCGGTTAAAGATTACGACGGAAAATACATCTTGTGGAATAAGAAGAGCGAGGAACTCTTTGGCGTAATGGCCGAATCGGTCATCGGGCGGACTTCGTACCGGGTGGATATTAACAAAGACCAGGCGGAGTTCCTGCGGGAAGCGGACTTGCGCGTGTTTGAAAGCAAAAAAGAACAGGATATCCCGCAAGAGCTGATTTCTACCGCCAATGAAGGCGTAAAAATTATGCACACGGTAAAAACGCCTGTGTTTAATGTGGACGGCACGCCCAATTGTCTGTTGGTGGTATCGGAAGATATTACGGCCAAGACCAAAATGGAAAAGCAAATCCGCGAAGCCAGCGACAAAAACACCCTGCTGGTGGAAAACGCCCGCGAAGGCATTATCATCCTGGAAGACGGAAAAATAATTTATGCCAACCGCGCCTTGTGCCATATCTTAAATTATGAAGATGTAAAAGAAGTAACCGGAAAGAAAATTTTGGATATGGTGGCCGAAGACCACCAGATGTTCCTGAAAGACAAGTATGACGCCGTGGTTTCCGGGGCGGACGATGCCTCTTCCGCCATTGATGTTCATTTTCTCAAGAAAGGCGGGCAGGAAGTGGAAACGGAGTTTGCGGCGGTGGCCTCGAAATACTTGGGCCGGCGCATTGTGCTGTGCTTCGTGCGCGATGTAACGTCTTCCAACCGGATGCTGCGGGAAGTGAAAACCGAGCGGGAATGCTTCCGCGCCGCGTTTGAAAAAAGCGTTACGCCCGCTTTTATTCTGTCGCACAAAGGCTATATCAGCGTGATGAATGAAGCGTGCCGGAAAATGTTTGATTTTACGGACGCGGACAAAAACTTCTACCGAAACGTCTATATGAAACCGGCCGTTTCCTTGGCGGCGCGCAAGCAGCTGCGTGCCGGACAGCCCGCTCATATGGATTATGTGTTTGACTTTGACCGGGCGGCTAAAATGTTCCCGGGCCGGATTGAAGGAACTGGAAAATTGCCGCTTTCGGTGAGTTTCGTGCCGATTAATAAGCGCGACGCAAAAGACGGCACCGTAGAGGCCGATTACGTGGTGTTCTTGGAGCGGAAAGAAGCAAAATCCGCCCCGGTTGTTCCGCCTCCGCCGGCCGCGCCCAAACAGCCGGAAGCGCCCGCTGCGCCTAAACCGCAGGAACATACGGCGCCTAAACCGCCGGCTCCGCCGATGATTATTAGCAAAACTTCGCAAGAGATGTTGGTGTTGCCCAATAGTGAGCCGTACGCTTTGTGTGGAGATGGCTGGAAAATAGAAGTTTGCAATGATTTATTTTGCTCCCTGTGCCAATTGGAGGAAGACGAGCTGATCGGGCAGGATTTGCGCCGCTTGTTTGATGCGGACTCCCTGCCGCGGCTGGAAGAAGATTTAAAAACGCTGCAGCAGGACGGCTCGCTTGCCAACCGGGAATATCATATTAACCTGGCCAGCGGATTGGAAAATACGGCCATTCGGCTGACGGCCGTAAAAGAAGCGGACGGGCGGTATTTATTCGTCTTGCGCAATATGGCGTTCCACCGTCAGATTATGAAAATTCTGGAGGAGCGTTCCGCCCAGTTAAACGCCTTGCTGGAAGCCACGGAAGGGGTGGTTTTCTCGGTCTTGTTTGAAAACGGCCGTTTCGGGCATATTGAGCAGGCCAACAAGTTCCTTTCCCGCAAGTTGGGTTTCACGCACGACGAATTGGTGCATATGCCGTTTAGAGATTTGTTCTTTGATAAAGAACATAATTCCAGCCGCTGCAAAGAAATTCTGGATCATGCCCAGGAAGAACTGGCTTTGGAAGGGAAAACGTCGTTTAAGCTTTCCGTTCGCAAGAAAGACGGGTCTGCTTTTGAAGCCCACGTGGTGCTAACCGCGCTGGACTTGCCCAGCAAAGATGCCGCCTTGGTGGTCGTGCGGGATTTGTCCGAAGAATTGGATGAGGTGTCTAAAGATTCCAAGGAAGCCCAAGAACTCAAAAGCGTGCGGCAGGCGCTGCCGGGGTTGTATTTAAAAACGGACAGCGACGGACGTGTGCTGGAAGTATATTCCAATTTGGCGTATTTTGACAATGACCAGGCCTCCAAAGTGTTTTTGGATAAAAAGCCGGGCACGTATTGGCCGCAGGAAGCGGCTTCCCGGGCGTTGTTCGCCATTAAGGAAGCGTTGTCCATCAATGTCAGCACGCGGTTTGAATTTGAATGGCGAGTATCGGGTACCTTGCATTATTTTGAAGCAACCGTTACTCCGATTACCGGCCGCGCCGAAACGGTGCTGTGGGTGAAAGATATGTCCGAACAGCACGCATACGACGAGAAAATCCATGAATTGTACCGTCTGGCCAGCGAGCCCGGCCTTTCCATTACCGAACAAGTGGATAAAATCTTGGCGTTTGGATTGAAAACATTCCCGGCCGATGTGGGCTTGGTCATTCGCTTTGACCAAGGCAAATTGGGCCTGGAAAGCCATATCGTCTATGTCACGGACAATGACTTTAATATCGAGCGCTACATGACCTTCCCGGTGGAAGAATGCTTGGTGGACGTGCCGGACGGAAATGTGGTCATTTTCCCGGATCTGTCCAGCGCCACCTGCACGCATTGCCTGCATAAAGAAAAAGGCTTTGGCTCGTTGCTGGCGGCACCGCTGTATGTGTCCGGCAAGGTGCAGGGGGCGTTGTGTTTTGCTTCCCGCGCGCCGCGCCATGACTTTGGACAGGGAGCCGAGGAGCTGATGGGTATTATGTCCCGCCTGTTAAGCCTGCGCATTGAGCTGCGCCAAACGGGCAAAATGCTCAGCGAAGCGTCCCGCTCTTTGGCCCGCACGTTGGAATATGTGGAAATGCCGGCCGTGATGATGGACTTGGATTACACCATTACGTTTGTCAATAAGCCGTTTCTGGAAATTACCGGCCGGCGAACCAGCAATATCGTGGGCAGGGACTTCTTTACGGAGGTAATCCGCAATGAAGATATCTCCAAACGGATGTTTAAAGCGGCCGAGAATTCCGCCGCCGGCAATGCGTTCCAAGTGCGGATGGATTTGCTGCACGAAAACGGCCTGTACGAAGATACGGGGTGGGACGTGTTTGCCTGCAAAGACTCCGACGGAAAGATTGACGGCTATGCCTTAATAGCGTCGGAATCTTAAGCGGGAAACTGCACTGTATTTACGCCCCGGCGCTTTTAGAGGCCGGGGTTTTTAAGATTAGGCTTGTGTTGGCGGGAGTTGTTTTTATACCATAAAGAAGAATTATTTTTAGGAGGAAACACCATGCAAAAAGGGTTTACCTTAATTGAATTGTTGGTGGTTGTATTGATTATCGGCATTTTGTCTGCCATTGCGTTGCCGCAGTATGAAACGGCGGTGGAAAAATCCCGCGCGTCGGAAGCGTTTGTAAACGGGAATGCCATTTTAAATTCCATGAACCGCGCCATTAACGAGCGGCCGAATGAATATCCCACCACGCGGGCGTCGTTGGATATCCGGCTTTCGGGCGGGGAGTGGAATGCGTCCGCCACGCGGTATGCAACGGAATACTTCTTGTATGATTTATCCAACGGAAACCGCTTGGAAATTACCCGTCGGTTGGGGGATAACGACCAATACACCCTGCGGTTGTACAACAACTTAAGCGACACCCCGGACAAGAAAGACTGTGTGTCCACCGGCTCTTCCTCGGCTGATTTATGCAAATCATTCCGCAGTTCCGGGTATGAATTAGCCAATTAATTTGTTTGTTTCCACAAAAAAAGGCCTGCTTTCAAGCAGGCCTTTTGTTTTGCAAAGCGTTTAGTGTTCGCCCGTGCTGCCAAATCCGCCCGCTCCGCGGGCCGTATCGGACAGCGTGTCCGTTTCCTCAAAAGCCGGATAAATCGTAGGCAAAACGACCAACTGGGCCACTTTTTGCCCGGCTTCAAACACAAAATCCGTTTCGTTTAGGTTGTACATACACACCAGTAATTCGCCGCGGTACGGTGCGTCCACCAGGCCCGCCATGGCCTTAATGCCTTTGCTTTCCACCGAACTTTTGCCCCAGATAATGCCGGAAGTGTTCTCCGGCAGTTCTACGGCAATTCCCGTGCGTACTTTTACGACGGTGCGCGCCGGCAGGACGGTGCGTTCCAGGGCAAACAAATCCGCGCCGGAATCGGTCGGGTGCGCGCGGTGGGGCAGCAGGGCGCGGGGATCTAATTTTTTTACTTTTATGGTAATCGGATTCATAATCAGTTCATCAGCTTTTCAATTTGGCGCAAGGCGTTTTCCGCATAAATTTTGACGGAATCATCCCCCGTTTTGGCCAGCAATTTTAATTGCGGAATCATGCTTTTAAGAAGCCCCGTGTCAAACGCGCGGTCTGAGGTATAATTAAAAGCGTCCGGATTGGACAGAACTCCCGCCATATACGCCGCGGCGCGGGCGGAGTTGATGCGTTCGTTTTTATGGGCGCTTTGCAGCCCTTGGCGGATGGTTTCGGCGGCGTTTCCCGTCATAAATCCAAGCGCCAGCGCATACGTGGCGGAAGACGGATCGGTATAATTTTTGCGCAAGCCTTTGGCCGTTTCTTCTTGCGTATAAGAGCGGTTTAAGGCAAGGCCGATGGCAATTTGGGTTTGCACGGAAGAATCGGTTTCGGTTTTGGCCATTTTTAATAATTGCTTAGCCGCATCTTCGGAATGCAGCGAACCCAGCCACGTGGCGGCGGCGGCGCGGGTGGCGGCATCGGCCGACGAAGAAGCCTGTTTTAAGTATTTAAGCAGTTGTTTGGAATTGTCCGCCAGGCGGTTCATGGCGCGCAGGGCAAAAGCCGAATCAAAGGCATACAAGCGCACTACCTGGGACGTGTAGGCTTTATCTTCCGGATTTAAAAGACCATACGCCCCGGCCGCATAAGATTGAAGAATAGGATCCTTGCTTTCCAGCGCTCCCTGCACCAGGGGCAGCAGTTCTTCCGTTCCGTCGCCCATAGCGGTAACGATAATGGCGGCAAAAGTTTGTTTCAGCGGATCGTCTTCTTTTAAAATCAGGTTAAACAACACCGGTTCTTGAATTTTAGACGGCGGAATTTTAACCAAGCTGGCGCCGGCCGCAAAGACGGTGTCCGGATCTTTGGCGGAGCGGAAAAGGGTGAGCACCTGTTGGTTTTCGGCCGCGGAGCGGTTGTTCTTTTGCAGCAGGGGCAGCGCTTGTTGCAGCTTGGATTGCGCCGGGCAGTTAAGCGCCGTAACCAGTACGGCTATCAGTAAAAAAAGTGTTTTTTTCATATTTATTATCCTTATTTTAATTATAGCATTAAAGGGGAAAAGGCTTATGCAAAGGCATAAAAAATCCGCCGCTTAACGCAGCGGATAAATAATGGGGAAAAGGGAAAAAATCAGTGCAGGGTAAGCGCTTCCGTCAAACGCTCGGCCGCCACCGTGTTTTTTTGACGTTTTTCGGTATGGTTGGAGTAAACCTGCAAATCCTCGTGGTCTTTTAGCACCACAATTTTGGTGTTTCCTAGGGCGAGCAAAAAACGTAGATTGGTTTGATTCTTCATAAACAACTCCTGGTAAATCGGTTTCTTTATCATACTTTACTTGTTTCTGTACAAAACGGCAAGGGCCTTTAGACCCATAGCCCGGTTAGGCCCTGTTCCGAATGTTTTTAGATATATGATACAATAAGCCATATGAAAAAATTTTACCTTGCACTGGCGTGTTTACTGATGGCTTCTTGGGGCATGGCCCAGGAAGAAGAAATTATGATTATTAATCCCGGACGGGAAACTTTTGTGCATTTTCCGTCTGCCGTATTGGGCAACCAACATACGCTGACCGTTTTCCTGCCGGAAAAAGCCGTCCCACTCTCCAAACGCTATCCGGTGGTGTATGTGCTGGGGGCCGGCCCGAAAAACGCCCAGGAGGCGCAAGATTTTGTGGAAAAAAATCACGTCTTGGCCGTGGGGATTGACTTTACCGAAGAGGATTATCAAAACCGGGAACAGATTATCGAATTTATCTCGCGGGAGTTAATTCCCTATATTGATACCAATTATCTTACCTTTGCCGACAGCTCCCACCGGGGCATTGCGGCCCAAGGGAAAAATGCCGCCTTGACGGCACTGGCCTTGCTGGCCAAACCGCATTTGTTTGGGGCGGTGGCCTTGGCTTCCGGCGCCGATGCGATTGAGCAGTTTCAATTGCCGCTATCGGGTGCTCCTCGGATATTTGTGACGGGCCGCCAGTCCGAGCTGGCCTTGGCTCAGCAAAAATTGGAGCAGGCCGGTTTGGAATACGGCAAAAATTTTGCTTTGGCGTATGTGTCTTCGGCGGCGGGATTGTTTGAAGGGGTGGATTGGAACTATCTTTCGGCCCCGCAGCAAGACGTTACTTTGCGTCGGCTGAAAGCGGAAGTGGATTGCCCTGTGCTGACGTTGGATTCGGATGAAAAATCCATACTGACGGTAACCGCGCGGTTAAACAACGGCGCCACGTTTGCGTATGTGCCCGATTCGTTGCGCATAAGCCCGCCTTATTTGAATTGGAATCCGCTGAAAGGGGAACTGACCCCGGTGGCAGGTGCGGAGCCGGGAAAGGTCAAAATCAGCGGGGGTGTGGATAAAAAGGCGTTTTCTGTAAAAATAAAGCTTAAAAAACAATAAAAATGCTTTAAAAAAGCCCTTTTATGCAAAAAAAAGGCGACTTGTCAACAGTTTTTTTAAAAAATATAAAAAGAGGGGAAAAAATAAGCATTTTGAATTTTTCCGTCGGGGAAAAGAAGGAAAAATAAATTATTCCCCTATACAAAGGCAAAGTTATCCACAAAAAAACGGGGTTATCCACAACTCTTCTTTTTCGCGCTTTAAAGTTTGCCCCAAAAAACGCTTTTTTGTGGATAAATGTAGAGTAAAAGCGTAATTATCCACAGGTTATCCACAGCGTGTGGATAACTGGGAATATGGAAATTGTTACACGTTTTTTATGTGGTTTTGCTATAATTTGGACAGGAGGAAACTTATGAAAGGAAAATCCGTTTTGTTATTTTTATGCGCAGCGGCTTTATGCGCGTGCTCTTCCGCCCAGAAACAGGACGAAGATATCCCGCGGCCGGCCAAGCGCGACCCTATTATTGAAGAACAGGCCAAGAAGAACGAAAAACTTTACAACCAAAGCGAGGCCCGCATGGCAAAAACGCTTAAACTGCCGGCCATTACGTACGAGTTTGACTCTATTCGCCCGCCGGATTACGCCTATCCTTTCTTGGATAAAGTGGCCAACGTGATGAACTCGCACCCGTCTTTGCATTTAATCGTGGAAGGCCATACGGACGTGTTGGGCTCCAAAGAATACAACTATTGGCTGGGCGCCTCGCGCGCGGCGGCGATGAAGGCCTATTTGGTCAGCCGCGGCGTGAATGCGGAGCGCATCCGGATCCACTCCTACGGGAAAGACCGCCCGCTGACGCTGGATAACTCCAGCGACGGCCGCCGCACCAACCGCCGGGTGGAATTTTCTTTCACAACCCGCGTTTGGAACGCTATTTATTAACTCGTAAGCATACAGGCAAAACCCCGGGCGAAAACGCCCGGGGTTTTTTGTGTTTAAATGGGGGGAGATGACCTTTCGTAACATGGGTAGAGAACATCAGATAAAAAAAGCGGAGCCCAACGGGCTCCGCCTGAAGGCGACAGAAGGGTTTCTACTGTTGCTGCATAATCTGCAAGGCTTTGCGGTCGTCGGGAAGGACGGTTTCGTCTTGCAGGCTTACGCGCCAAGTTCCGCAGGAAAAAGAAGAAGCTTTCAGCTTTTTGGAATTTATGCCCGTTCTTGCCTGGGCGTGGCAGGAGATAGAATAATCCCCTTGCGTATTTAGCGGCGAAGTGTTTAAAATGCGCTCGCTTAACATAAATACTGCGCCTTGGCGGGTGTAGGTTTTGTTCATCTCGTAGAAATACGTATCAATTTTGGTGCCCGCCTTGCGCACCAGCAGCGCTTTGGCGCGGGCCTCGGCAGACTGTTCTTCTTTATTTTTCTTTTTGGAATTGCGTGCTGCTTCATCTTGCTGCTGTCGCTGTTCGTTTAAGTACGCATTGCGGCGGGTTTGCAGCTGGCGGGACATCGCTTCCAGCTGGGCCAAGCGGGAGGGGTTTTCGTATTCTTTGTAGGAAAGCTTTACCAACCCGTTGTTTTTGATGACGCCCCGCGGGGTAACTGTTACCTTGGTGGTATTGACCAGATTGGAGTGGGTTACTTTGAAGGTAATTTTGTCGGGGGAGTACTTTTTTGCGCGGCCGTAATAGGCCAAGTCCCGTTCAAAATTTTTATTAAAATCCAAGGTTACTTCATCCTGGTCGCTGCGCCAGCAGCAAGCGGAAATGCAGGACTTTTGCAGATCTATTTGTTCCACGGCTTCCGGCGGCCAGAAGTGAATGTTAAACTGGTAGCAGGAATCATACTGCTTGCCGTCAAAATCCAGTTTTTTGCCGGAAACTTCCAACCACGGTTTGGTGGTGGCCACTCCGGAGTTGTTAAGCGGGGTGTAGCAGGCCCCCAGGCACAAAATGAGAATTGCAGAAAGCCAAGTTTTTTTCATACACTTATTATAATAACTTTATTTCAAAAAGGGGAGCGCCTATGAATTTTATCTTGCCCTATGTGGAAAAAATACCGTACATCCCGGATAAATACAATACCCTGATTGCCCAAGTGATTGCGGCGGTGTTGTTTGTGCTGGTGCTGTATGCGGCGGCGCGGGCGGCGTCGTGGTTTTGCAACCGCTATTTGGGGCGGTTGGTGTCGCGTTTTAATTCGGGGCGGTGGTTTAAGGCGCTGTCTGAACATCATTTTTTCACGGCGATGGGCGTGGTGGTGGCGGCCCTTTTGGCCATCAACCTGTACCCGGTGTTTATTTCCAGCAAGGTGGCGGTGCTGACCACGCTGATGGGCAAGCTGACGGGGCTGTTTGTGGTGATGAGTTTTGCGTGGCTGGTCAATTCCATTTTAAATACGGCGGGGCGGTTGTACGGGCTCAATCCCAGCGTGCCGATTAAGGGGTTGGTACAGGCACTTAAAATTATTCTGTTTTTAATTACGGCGCTTTTTGTTTTATCCTTGCTGTTGGGGCGCCGGCCGATGTATATTATCACGGGGCTGTCTGCGTTGGCGGCGGTCTTCTCGTTAATTTTTAAAGATCCCATTCTGGGCTTTGCCGCCAGCATTCAGCTGACCACCAACAAGCTGATTAAAATAGGGGACTGGATTACCGTAGATTCCGCCGGGGCGGACGGCAACATCATTGACATTTCGCTCACCAGCGTGCGGGTGCAGAACTTTGATATGACCATCGTCAGCGTGCCCACCTACGATATGATTTCCAAGCCGTTTAAAAACTGGAACGGAATGTACCTGGCCAAGGCGCGCCGCATCCAACGCAGCATTTTGATTGACGTGGATACCGTCAAATTCTTAGACCGCCCGATGCTGGAACGCCTGAAAAAAATCCAGCTCTTAAAAGATTATCTGGAGCAGAAAGAAACCGAAATCAAAGCGTTTAACGCGGAACGGAATGTGAAAGAGAACTTTTTGAACGGGCGGCATTTAACCAACATCGGCACTTTCCGCCATTATGCGGAGCTGTATTTGGCGTCGCGGCCGTATGTAGTGTCGGACAATCCCAATTTAACGCTGATGGTGCGCCAGCTGAAACAGGAAGCCCAAGGCCTGCCGCTGGAAGTATACTGCTTTTTAAATACGACCGTGTGGACGGACTATGAAGCCCTGCAGAGCGATATTTTTGACCATTTGTTCTCGGTCTTGCCGGAGTTTGGCCTCTACGCCTACCAACAGCCCAGCGGGCGCAACATCGCCCAGGGCATTCAAATGCTTTCCTATCAGCCTCCGGTGCAGGAGCCTTAGCGAAAGATAATTTAAACGGCATAAAAAACCCCGGCGTTTTGCCGGGGTTTTGTAATTATTGGGCAGATTGTTTCGGCTTTCTGCCTACGATATTTTTGATGTTTTTGCGCGTGGTCTTGATGATGACTTTGCGGAAGCACCACAAGGCCCAAATGTTGGGAACGGTCATCATCGTCATGGTAAACACGGCCAAAGCCCACATAAAACGGGTGGAATTGTTGGCTTCCGCCGTGCGCAGGAGGGATTCGGCAATGGTAAAATCCCACGAGAAACTGGTGCCGATCCAGCCGCCCGCAAATACCAGCAAAATAAACAGCACGCGCGTGGGCTTAATCAGGGCATTGGAGCCTTTGCACAAGAACTGCAGGGCTTTTTCAATGTAATATCCCCAGCCGATAATGGTGGTGAAGGAAAAAATCACCAGCGAAAAAATCAAAATCGGCGTGCCGATATAAGGCACCGTTTTAAAGGCGCTGTTGCACAAGTTGGCCGCATAGACGTTGGGGTTTTGCCAATCGCCGGCCAAGATGATGACCAGCCCCGTCAGCATACAAATGAAAATAGCCCAGAAGACCGATGTGGCGGAAATAATGGCCATTTGGGTGGCGCTGCGGGTTTTGGCGGCGGCCGCGGCGATAGAAGCGCTGCCCAGGCCGGCTTCCGTAGCCAGCACGGCGCGCGTTACCCCGGCGCTGACGGCGGGAATCATCGCCTGCAGCAGGCCCATAATCCCAATGCCGATAGCCCCTCCCGCGGCGGCTTTTCCCGTAAAAGCGCTTTTAAAAATAATCACGGCCGCTTCCGGGATTTTGCCAAAATTCATAATCAGCACAATGACCGCCAACAGCAAGTACAAGCTGCCCATAATCGGCACCAGCCATTCCGAATACGCCGCAATGCGCTTTACCCCGCCGATCACGACCACGGCCGTTGCAATCGCCACGAATAAGCCGGTGTACCAGGGGTTAAAATTGTATCCTTCCCGCAGGGCGTCGGCGATGGAGTTGGATTGCAGCGCACTGCCGGCCGTCAAGCCCATCAGCAGCGTGCCGACGGCAAAAATGAGGCCCAGCCATTTAAATTTTAAAATGTTGGAAAGATAATACATCGGGCCGCCCACGTATTCGCCGTCGGGCAATTTGACGCGGTATTTAAAGGCCACCATGCATTCGCAGTATTTAATGGCAAAATTGAAAAATCCGGCCACCACCATCCAAAACAGGGCCCCCGGCCCGCCTTCGGCTACGGCCGTGGTTACCCCGATAATGCTGCCGGTGCCCACCGTGGCGCCAATCATCACCGCCAGCGAGCCGAAACTGCTGACCATCCCTTCCGATTCTACTTTCGTTACCGAAAGTTTCATAGCCGGCCACGTATATTTTTGCAGAAAGCGAAGGCGCACTGTAAAGTAGATCCCCAAAAAGAGCAAAATGATAATCATCGGCGGGCCCCATACCAGCGTATTGAACCCGTTCATTAAATCATACGCGCTTTGCACGGAAGGCCCGCTGAAAAATTGGACAAAAGCAGACCCTAATTGTTGGATACTTTGCATGAGTCTTGTGGTTTCCTCCTAAACGGTACAACCTTTTTATTGTACTAAAAAACGAAGTTTGCGGATGCAGAAATTTTTGATTTTTTACGTAGGGAAAAAACTTCACAACCTTGCGCAATATGATATATAATGAAATAACGCGCGGGCCAAGGCCTGCATATACAAGGAGACGGGTTATGAAAAAACTTTTACTTGCGGCTGTAGTCGCCGTATTCGGCGCGGCGGCCTGCTCTTCGGGCAATGCCAACACCAAAACGGCGGACGGACGGACTGCTTCTTCGTCTAAAAACGCCAAGTACCAAATTATCGACCAGGAGTTTGACAACCTCCTCGCACCGGATGCCGATTACGACACCATCCCCGACTATGAACTGCAGGCCTGCGGGGATTCGTACTTGCCTCCGGCCACCACTCCGCTTAAAGGCGCCACCAAACCCGCCGTCAGAAAACCGGCCAAACAGGCGGCTTCGTCTGCCAGTACGGCAAAGTCTTCTGACGTCAATGTGAACAAAAAAGTCATCAATAATACCAACATTTATTACTTGGACGGCTCCGCCCCGAACACTTCCACGACTTCTACCACCACCTATACGAGCGAAGAAGCCCTGCCGCCGGCGGATGTACCGGATACGCTGTAATTTTTATGCTTCAGACATTAGACAAAGAAGCTCGGCTTACCGAAGAAGCCCATAGACTCTATGGGCTTCTTAAATCTGTTTCCAAAGACAAAAACGCCAAATGGACGTATGAAGACTGTTTGGCCGCGGCTCCTTACACGCTTTCCATCAACCGTTTTAAAAAAGAGCAAAACGCCGTCATCCTCGCTCATTCCTATACGACGCCGGACTTGGTGTACGGCGTGGCGGATTTTAGGGGGGATTCCTACGAACTGGCGCTAAAAGCGCGGGAAACCAAGGCGGACGTGATTGTGTTTGCGGGCGTTTGGTTTATGGCGGAAACGGCTAAAATTTTAAACCCAGAGAAGAAAGTGCTAATCCCCGCCGGGCGCGCCGGCTGCACGCTGGCGGACGCGATTACCGGGGAAGAAGTAAAAAAACTGCGTGCGCAGCACCCCGGCGTGCCGGCGTTGTGCTACATCAACAGCTTGGCGGAAGTAAAAGCGCAGTGCGACGCGTGCGTAACTTCGGGAAACGTATTTGACATCGCCCAAAAAATGCCTGGCAATGAACTGATTTTCGTGCCGGATTTGCTGATGGCCCAAAATTTAGAGGCGGAACTCGTCCGTCGCGGAACGCCTAAAAAAATCATTGCGGCAGGCGGCTCCTGCTACGTGCACGGCCATTACCGCCCCGAAGACGTGCAAAAACTGCGGGCGGAACATGCGGGCATTAAAGTGGTGGCGCACCCGGAATGCCCGATAGAAGTCTGCCGGCTGTGTGATTATATGGGCAGTACCAAAGGGATGAGCGCTTATGTGGCGGCGTCGGCGGATAAATGCTTTGGCATGCTGACGGAATTCGGGCTGGTAAACCGCTTGGAAGCGGAACACCCGGATAAAACGTTTATTTGGCCGTGCGGCATTTGCGAGTATATGAAACGCAATACCTTGGCCAATACGCTGGAAGCGTTGATTGACCCGCGCCCCGAACAAGTGGTGGAAATGGAACCTGCGTTGGCGGCGGCGGCTAAAAAATCTATTGATAAAATGTTTGAGCTTGCACAATGATACTGGATAAAATTATTGAACTGGCTTTGCTGGAAGATTTAAGTTTGGGGGATATTACCTCGGACACGATTTTTACGCCTGAAAACCGGGCGAAAGCCGTCATTCGGGCCAAGGAAGATTTAGTCCTGTGCGGCATGGAAACGGCCCGCGAAGTGTTTGCGGCGGTAGACCCGCAAGTGCGTTTCACGCCGCTTAAAAAAGACGGAGACGACGTAAAAAAAGGGGAAGAAGTCCTTGCGCTGGAAGGGCGCACCTTGTCTATTTTAAAAGCGGAACGCACGGCGCTTAACTTTATGCAGCGCATGAGCGGCATTGCCACGGCGGCGCGCGCGTATGCGGCCGTTGGCAAAAAATACGGCGTGATGATTGTGGACACGCGCAAAACGCAGCCGGGCCTGCGGCGGTTGGATAAATACGCCGTCCGCACGGGCGGCGCGCGCAACCACCGCATCAGCTTGGCCGACAGCGTGATGATTAAGGACAATCACATTGCGGCGGCCGGCTCCATTACGGCGGCGGTGGCAAAGATCAAGTCCGTCATTGGGCATACGCCTAAAATAGAAGTGGAAACCACGAATTTGGACGAAGTAAAAGAAGCGTTGGCCGCCGGGGCGGATATTATTATGCTGGACAATATGACCCCCGAACAAGTGCGCGTGTGCAAAAAAGAGATTGCAGGCCGGGCCATTATAGAAGTGTCGGGCGGCGTCAATAAAGATAATTTAGAGGCGTACTGCCAAGCCGGGCCGGATGTAATTTCCATGGGCGCGCTGACGCATTCCGTGCCGGCTAAAGATTTGAGCTTAAAAATTGTACAATATATCAGTTAGATTAATTAGAAGAGAAGGGAACCGTAAATGAATTATAATCAGTTGTTTTCCCAAGTGGTCAGCCGTTCCAAGGCGTCGGCGATCAGAGAACTTTTAAAAGTAATTTCCCGCCCGGAGATCATTTCTTTTGCGGGGGGATTGCCGGATCCAACCTTATTCCCTACCCGGGAAGTGGCCGACATTATGGGAAAAGTAGTGTCAGAACACCCCCGGGAATCGTTGCAGTATGGCACGACCGAAGGGCAAGACCGTTTTAAAAAAGAACTTATCAAACTGCTTAAAGAAACCGAAAATATAGACGTAACGCCGGAACAGCTGTTGGTCGTTTCGGCCTCGCAGCAGGCGCTGGATATGACGGCCCGTTTGTTCGTCAATCCCGGCGACAGTATTATTACCGCCTGCCCCACTTATTTGGGCGCTTTGCAGGCGTTTCAAGTGGCGGGGGCCGACATTACCGGCGCGGAAAGCGATGAAGGCGGCGTCATTGCCGAGGATTTAGAGGCCAAATTGGCCGGCCTTCAAAAACAGGGCAAACAATGCAAATTTATCTATTTGGTGCCCGATTTTCAAAACCCCACCGGCACCACGATTCCGGAAGAACGCCGCTTGAAAATTTTGGAAATTGCCAAAAAATACAATACGTTTATTTTGGAAGATTCGCCTTACCGCCAAGTGCGTTTTGAAGGCAAATCCCCGCGCACCTTTTACGAATTGGACAAAACGCACAACCACGTCATTACGCTGTTTACGTTTTCCAAAGTATTTGTGCCGGGCTTCCGGCTGGGGTATATTATCGGGCCGGAAGAAGTCATCCGCAAATACGTGATCTTAAAGCAAGCAATGGATTTGTGCACGTCGCCCATTTTGCAGCTGGCCACCGGCGAGTATCTGCGCCGCGGGCTCCTCTTGCCGCATTTGAACCAGATTATCGCCACCTACCGGGAAAAACGCGATTTAATGCTCAAAACGCTGGCGGAATGCATGCCTAAAGGCGTCTCGTGGACGCACCCGGAAGGAGGGCTTTTCCTGTGGCTGACGCTGCCCAAACACATTAACGCAACGGAGCTCTTACCCAAGGCTATTGAAAATAAAGTGGCCTATGTGGCGGGGGTGGATTTCTATCCGGCGGCGGATGTGTTTAACGATATGCGGCTGAACTTTTCGTATCCTTCCAAGGAACAGATTGTGGAAGGGCTGAAACGCTTGGCGCAGACGATTAAGGCTTATCTGTAAACAAAGTTTTACGAGAAAATTCCGGGTTTAACGCCCGGAATTTTTTTGCAAAAAAAGACGCCTGTAGAGGCGTCTTTTAAAATTTACGCAAGGGCCTTAAGCCGCTTCGTGCACCACGGAAATTTCGTGCGTAATTTTCACGTGCCGCGCCACCAAACACCGCTTGGCCACTTCCACTAGGGCATTTTCGTATTTGGCCGGGAAATCCGGCGGAACGTGGATGAATACTTTAATTTTGTCAATTACGTATTCGTTGATGTTCCATTCCGGCTCCAACGTCAGGTAAACGGTTTCGGGCAGGTTGTGCTGTTTTAAAAAGTTCAGCACAAACACGCCGCTGCAGCTGCCTAAAGACGCCAAAAACAAATCAATCGGCGTGGGAGCGCTGGAATCCCCGCCGTGTTCTTTGCTTTGGTCGGTCATAATGTCAAAATTTTTGACGTGAACTTTTACTTTTTTATTTCCTTCAAAGGTAATTTTCATTCCCCCGGCTCCTTGTAAAAAATAAAGATGGATATGTATACAGTATAATGACCGTCGGGCAAAAAATCAAGCCCCGGCGTAGAAAAACGTGTCTAAGCTTGGGCCCGGGGTACCAGGCGCAAATAGGTCTAAAGACCCTGGCAGAACGGCGTGAAGTTTTTAAAAATATATATATGAGAATTTTTCTTTTTTTAATATCCGTACTTCTTTTGTATCCCACGGCGCTGTGTGCACAGCGTCTTCCCGGCGGGGTTTTAAAAGCCGCCATGGGGAAAACCGTCTCCCAAAAAATGTTAAAGCCGCTTTCCAATGCGTCTATTGAAGCGCTGGTAGCCCGCGGAAACAGCCAGCTGGTTATCCAGCGGGCGCTGGGGGTTGCTTGGCAGCGGCAGGATCCGGTGGTCAACGTCCTGCAGGACGGAGCCGTTCATAATGAGCTTCTGCGCCAATGGTGGAAGAAAGCCTCCGTTTACAAATACCGCTGGGAAGAAGGCAATATGCTGGGGCTCAACTCGTGGCTGATTGTGCTGGCGCACCGCATTCGGGAGGGAATAAAATTAAGCCCGCCCACGCTGAGAATTTTGGAAGAACAAATTGCCTTGGCGCAAGAGGAAGCGGAGAAGGAATTTAAAAAGCAATACAAATATATTGCAATGCCGCCCAATTATCAGGATACGCCCGCTTTTCTTAAGTTGTTGGGAGAGTCGGTGGCGTACCGGCTGGATACGAATTTCTTGCCCACTTTGGTGGCGGCAGACCGGGTGCGGCTGCTGCAGGTGCTGATGCACGGAATGTTTTCCGGCCCGGTGGATTGGAGAGAACTGCATACGGCCGTTTTATTCCGCGAAATACGCGACTGCCTGCACGTATGCGCCCGGCAAATGAAGCAAATAGAATTTTACGGCCCGATGAAAGCTGCCATGCGGGATATTGCCCGCAAAACCGCGCAGGAAGCGGCGGAAAACAGCATTATTTCGTTGGTTAAATTACGGGAAATGTTTATTGAGGATTTGCAGGAATATGCACCCCATTTTGAAAAAGACGAACAGATGAAAAATGATTGGGCCCTGCTGGTAAAATTTTTTCAAGACAAGCAAAACGCCCGCCCTTAATTTTCTGTTTTACCAAATAAAAACCCTCTGCTTAGGCAGAGGGTTTTTTGACGGAAATTTCTGCTATTTAAATAAGCAGGTTTTTAGCCAGTAGCTGGCGGCGGAAATCAGGGCCGCCGCAGGGATGGTGATAAACCATGCCCATACAATGCGGTTGGCCACGCCCCAGCGCACGCAGGACAAGCGGCGCAGCGAGCCCACGCCCACAATGGCGCCCGTAATGGTGTGCGTCGTGCTGACCGGCACGCCCAAAACAGAGGCGATAAAGAGCGAAATGGCCGAGCCCGATTCGGCGCAGAAGCCGTCCACCGGGCGCAGGCGGGTAATTTTCTGGCCCATGGTTTTTACAATTCTCCACCCGCCGGAAAGCGTGCCCAAGGCAATGGCCCCGTGGCACAAAAGCACCACGGAAAGCGGCACAATAAACGCTCCCTGCGTAACGGCGTGCATTTCTTCGTGGGTCAGCAAAAAGTCGCGGATGGGGGCCACCTCGTTTCCGGCCAAGCCGCCCAGCAGCAGCATGCTGATGATCCCCATGGTTTTTTGCGCGTCGTTTCCGCCGTGCCCCAGCGAATACGCCGCGGCCGAGAGCAGCTGCCCTTTGCGGAACCAGTGGTCTACTTTGTAGGGATTAAACGGCCGGCATACGTTAAAAACGATGATGCCGATAATAACGCTGAGCAGAAACCCGAGCAGCGGCGAGAGGAAAATGAACAGTACGGTTTTAAAAATACCGCCTGCCATCAGGGCGTCCACGCCGCCTTTTACAAACCCCGCTCCGATTAATCCGCCAATCAAAGCATGGGACGAGCTGGAAGGCAAGCCCCACCACCAGGTTAAGATGTTCCACACGCACGCGCCCATCAGCGCGCCGAATACGAGGTTGGAGTCCACAATGTGAATGTCCACAATGCCGGCGCCGATCGTTTTGGCTACGCCGGTGTGAAAAATTAAAAAGGCCACGAAGTTGAAAAACGCCGCCCACGCCACCGCCACTTTAGGCGATAACACGCGCGTGGAAACGACGGTAGCCACCGAGTTTGCCGCATCGTGAAACCCGTTTAAATAATCAAAGAACAGCGCCAAAATGATTAAGAATAATATCCAAAGCATATCTACTCCTAGTTGTTCTTAACCAAAATAGATTCCACCAAATTGGCCACATGTTCGCACGAATCCGTCACCAATTCGGCCAGTTCGTAAAGTTCTTTGTGTTTGATGACCATCAGCGGGTCTTTTTCGTTTTCAAACAGGGAAGAAATCGCTTCGTCGCGCAGTACGTCGCCTTCGTTTTCCAAACGGTTGATTTCCACGCACTGGTGGAGCGTTTCTTTCATATTTTTATTGCTTCTTAACGAAGCCAGCGCCTTTTGAAGGGCCTTCGTGGTGGATTCAATGGTAGCGGCCAGTTTGCGGCTAAATTCGGTCGGTTTTTGAATTTTATAGAGGTGGAAGCGGTTGCTGATGAGATAAATTCCGTCCACGATATCGTCCAGCCGGTTGGCCAGGGCCAGGATGTCTTCCCGGTCAAAGGGGGTGATAAACGTTTCGTTAAGCGTGTTGATGGTGGTGTGAGTTAATTCGTCGCCGTAGTGCTCCAGCTCGTGCATTTCGCGCACGTTTTCGGGGGTAAAATCGCCGTTATCCACGAGTTTCTTGTAAAACGCCGCGGCGCGGACGATATTTTCGGCTTGTTTGTCAAACAGATCAAAGAATTTTACTTCTTTCGGTAAGAACATAGTTTTTTTACTCCATTATTTTTATTTGTTTATTTTTCATCTTGCTTCTTGCGGGCCCGGCGAGTGTGATACTGCCGGGAGGGTACTGCATACATGCTTGCAAATCGTATTAAAAACGCCCGTCTGCAAAGGCAAACGGGCGTAAACAAAACCTAATTTTTTAACTCCTGTTTCAGCTGTTCGGGCAAGTTAACGGCGGCTTTTAATAAGAACGGCCGTTTTTTAACCTCCTCTATAAACGCGGCGTCGCGCAGCTTGTTGCGGTAATCTTTTTCCTGGAAGATATACCGGAATTTGGTATACACGTCATACGTTCCGGCCAACAGCGCCACAATATCCTGCACGCCTACAATTTCTTCATCGGTCGGAATGACGAAAATTTTGACTTTGGAATTATCCGCCGAGATGCAGCATTCGGCTTTGTTGGTGTCGGCCGCGTTGTTGCGTTCTTCATCGAGCATAATGCCAAAGTTTTCCAAGCCTTTCAAAATCATCTCGCGGATGTTGGTGGCGCGTTCGCCTACGCCGGCGGTAAATACAATGCAGTCCAACCGGCCCAAGGCCGCCATATAGGCGCCGATGTATTTTTTCACGCGGTAGCATTCCACATCCAGGGCCAGCTTGCACAGTTCATCGCCGTTGGCGGCGCCTTTGCGCACGTCGCGTTGGTCGGCAAAGCGGTCGCCCGTCAGGGCGTACATGCCGCTCTTTTTGTTTAAAATGGTGTACATTTCGTCCGCGCTCATATTGAGCTTTTTCATCATATGAAAGCAGATGGACGGGTCAATATCGCCCGAGCGCGTACCCATCACCAACCCTTCCAGCGGGGTAAGCCCCATGCTGGTGTCCAGGCACTGACCGTTTTTCACGGCGGTTACGCTGGCGCCCGCTCCAATGTGGCAGACAATGCTGTTTACTTCGTCTACATTTTTGCCTAACAGCACCGCGGCGCGGCGGGAGGTGTAGAGCACGGAAGAGCCGTGAAAGCCGTAGCGGCGGATTTGGTAATCCGTATACCATTTGCGCGGCAGGGCATACATATAGGAAGAGGCCGGCATCGTTTGGTGAAAAGCGGTGTCCATCACGCACACGTGGGTTACGTTTGGCAGCAGGGCGCGGGCGGCTTCAATACCCATAATATGGGCCGGGTTGTGAAGGGGGGCTAAATCCGCGATATTTCTTAGTTCTTCTACCACTTTATCGTCCACGATTACGGATTTGGCAAACTTGCCGCCGTGCACGATGCGGTGGCCCACGGCGCTGATAACGTTGATATTTTCAATAACGCCGTGTTCTTTGTCGGTCAGCGTTTCAATGACCAGGTTGATGGCGTCTTTATGATCTTTGCAGTTTCTTTTCAGTTCAAAAGTGGGGTAACCGTTACGGTCTTGAGAAATAAAAGAGCCTTCAATTCCGATGCGTTCCACCGCGCCGGCGCAGAGACTTTTCTTTTGATCCCAATCATACACGCTGTATTTGACAGAAGAACTGCCGCAGTTTAAAAATAATATAATCATATAAATGTGATTCCTTTTTGCTCCCGGACGGGAGCGGAAATTTACGGAGAAAAATCCTCCCTCATTATTATTGTAGCAAAAAGCGCGCGGGCGTGTGAAGCTTTTTACTGTTGCGGCGGGCGGCCGGTTTTGTTACGATAAAACAAGGAGTATTTATGAAAGCAAGATATCCTTTTATCCTAATAGGCGTATTGTGCCTCAGTGTGTGTGCCGGTGCGTTGGGGCTTACGCGCCCCGGGCAGTTGGACGACGCCGCCGGCATGCCCGGCAAGCGCGGTTTCTCCGGCGACGGCGACGACGCCCTGCAAGCCCGCCTGGGCAACCCCATGGGCATCGCCGTAGACCGCTACGGCAATATCTTTTTTTCGGACACCGTCAACCACCGAGTGCGGCGGGTGGACGCGCGCACCGGCGAAATTGACACCGTGGTAGGCACCGGCAAACGCGGCTTTGACAACGACGGCGGCAACGCCGAAATGGCCACTTTAAACGGCCCCACGGGGTTGGTGTTTGACAGCCTGGGCAACTTATATATTGCCGATACGGGAAACCAGCGCATTCGGATGTTTACGCCGAAAGGTTATTTGTACACCATCGCGGGGGACGGACGCAAAGGATATAACGGCAACGGCATGCGGCCGCTTTCTTCCAGCTTAAACAACCCCACCGCAGTCGCCATCAGCCCGCAGGGCGAGTTATACATTTCGGATACGGGAAACAACTTGGTGCGCAAAATAGACCGCCGCAGCGGATTTTTGGTTACCGTGGCCGGCACGGGGGACGCGGGCAACAGCGGCGATTTGGACTTGGCGGAAAACGCGCAGCTGAATAAACCCTCCGCGTTGGTGTTTGACGAACGCGGCAACTTGTTTATTGCCGATACGGGCAACCACCAAATCCGCTGGGTGGAACCGCGCCGCCACCTTATTTTTACGATTGCCGGCACCGGCAAACGCGGTTTTTCGGGCGAGGGCGACCGCAAATGCACGGACAGCGCCTTTAGCAACCCCACCGGGCTGGCGGTGGATAAATTGGGCCGCCTCTATATCGCCGATACCGACAACCAGCGCATCCGCCGCCTGACGGTGGAAAGCCGAATGGACAGCAAAGTCGTAACCGTGGTGGGTACGGGCGAGCGCGGATACAACGGGGACGGCATGGACGCGTGGGACGCCGACTTGGCCTATCCGGGAGCGATGGTCATTACCAAGCACGATATGCTGTTTTTTGCCGATACCGGCAATAATTTAATCCGCCGCGTGCAAGGCATTTCCACCGTAGAACCGCCCGTTAAATATACGGGCTACGGGCAGGCGCAGGCCCAGCCGGACGACCGAAATTTTCTGCAGGTATTGTTTGGCGTAAAAAAGAATAATACCGCCAACTGAAGCGCAACCGGTTTTGTTTTGCAAGCAGGCACGCCCAATAGACGTGCCTGCTTTTTTTTATAAAGGCGGAAAATACGTTCAAAATAATGCTACAATGATATAATCTTGTTGGGAGGAGTCTTTATGAAACACACCCGTTTTATGGCGCGTTTCGGCGCGCTGGCAGCTGCACTTTTATTGCCGTGCGGCGCTTTATTTGCGGCACCGGCTTTAAAGGTGCTTTCGGCTACGCCCAAAGGCCAGCTGAATTATACCGGCCGCCAAGCGGTAACGGTTACGTTCAACCAGCCGGTGGTGGCGCTGGGGGAAGAAAGCGCATTCTCTTCGGACAATTGCCCGATTACCGTTACGCCCGCCGTCAAAGGCTCCTGCCGCTACAGCGGCACGCAGACGCTGCTGTTTGAGCCGGAACAGGATTGGCCCGTGGCCACCCGTTTTACGGTTCGGCTAAAAGCGGGGTTCAAGTCCGCCGTATCGGGGCAAAAACTGGCGCAGGATTACGTCTATAATTTTACGACGGCCCTGCCGCAGGTCAATGCCGTCCGTCCCAACAATAACGAACGCTGGATCAATTTGTATCCCACCCTATATGCCGTGTTTAATATGCCGGTGGACATGAGCACGGTTTCCAATTATGTGGAGCTTTCTTATATGCAGGAGCCGGAGCCGACGCTAAGCGAAAAAATCGGCCTTTCCAAAACCAAACGGCCTGCCGTCAAAAAAACGCTTCCTTTAATTATCCGCCCCATCAGTTCCTTGGAATATGATAAAGATTTCTCCTATTATCAAAACAAAGAAAGAATCATCGCTATTAACGCCTTAGATACCTTGCAAAAAGGCACCCAGTATACCCTTACGCTGAAAGAAGGCCTCAAAAGCACCCAAGGCCCGCTGGGAATGGCCAAGGCGTACCAGTCCAGCTTTTACACGTATCCGGAACTGAGCGTGGTGGGGGAATTGAAAGACGGCTGCCTGCCGTATACGCCGTCGGTCAATTTTTCTTCTCCGGTGCGCATGCGCGAACTGTATGCCGCCGCCCGGGTGGAGCCGGCTTCGGCCAAGCGGGAAATGTCCGAGCAGGAACTTAACGCACTGGGCACGGATGTGGTGGACAGCAAAACCGGCGCCGCTTATTTCCGCACGCCGCTGGCCTTTTTGGACTTGCAGCCCGGCCAGGCGGTTACGGTTACGTTGGGCAAAGGCCTGCAGGATATTTACGGCAATTCGCTGGGGCAGAATTACCAACTGACGGTTTCCAACAGCGGCTATTGCCCGGCGGTGGATTTTTCGGGCGGACTGGGCGTGCTGGAAAGCTATTTAAGCCCGCGCCTGCCGATTGATTTGATGAATACGCCTTCCTTGCCGCTGCGCGGGGCGCGTTTTAACAAAGAAAATTTTGTTCCGTTTGACCAAGCCTCCAGCAGTTACTGCGCCCAAAAACCGCTGACGGATCCTACCTTCTCCGGCAATTATACGTTTAAAGACGTAAAAGACCGCACGTTAAAAACGTTTATTGATTTAAGCAAGTTCAATCCCACCGCCAAAGACAGCATTGTCTTCAGCCAAGTCAAACTGACGGGCAAAAAATACGGCGATAAAGGCTGCTGGATTTCCTCCACGGATAACATTACCGACGTGGGTGTTACGTTCAAAACCTCGCCGGATAATATCCTGCTGTGGGCCACGTCTTTGCAAACGGGCGAACCGATGCCCAACCTGACGGTGGAACTGCGCGGCAAGGAAAATAAAATTTTATGGACGGGCAGCACCGATATGAACGGGCTGGCCCGCGCACCGGGCTGGAGCAAGCTGGACGTAGAAGCCAAATCTTGGAGCCAGCCGGAAATTTACGCGTTTGTATCCAGCGCGGGCGGGGATGCCGTCGTCAGCAATTTGTGGAACGATGGCCTTCAGCCGTGGCGGTTTAATTTAAGCTACGAATATAACCCCCAGCGGGAATTTGTCCGCTCGTATCTGTTTGCCGACCGCGGCGTATACCGCCCCGGCGAAACGATGTATATCAAGGGCGTTTCCCGCCTGCTGCAAGACGGCGCCTGGCGCCTGCCCGATGTGGTGCGCGGCACCGTGCAGATTACCGATGCCCGCGGCGAAGAAGTCCTTAAAAAAGACGTAACGGTTTCTTCGGGCATGGGAACGTTTGACCTGTCGTTTGACATTCCCAAAACGGCGGCCACGGGGTCGTGGAGCCTGTCGTTTGAGCCGCAGATTAAAAATCTGGAAGATGCGCCGCGCGCGTATTATTCCTTCCGCGTAGAAGCGGTGGAACAGGCCGATTTTAAAGTAAACCTGCGGGCGGAAACAGCCGATTATTTGGCGGGGCAGGAAGCCTCGTTTGCGGCGTCTGCCCAGTACAATTTCGGCTCGCCGTTGGCGGACGCCAAAGCCCAGTGGACGCTTCGCCGGGAAATGGCCTGGTTTGAACCGGCCGGATTTGACGAATACACCTTTACGCCCTATTTCCTGCGCGAAAAAGAATCGCAGGAAAACGGCAAACTGCTGCTCAATTCTTCCGGTGTGCTGGACGCTAAAGGCGCCCTTTCGTTTGCGGCGCGGATGCCGTCGGTTTCGTTCCCTACCAAGGTCTATGCCGAGCTGGGCGTACAGTCGCCCGCGCGGCAGGAATTATTTGCCCGCACGTCGGTGCTGGTGCACCCGGCGGATTTCTATTTAGGCAGCAAATTGCTTGCGGAACGGGCCGAACTGGGGCAGCCCGTCCAAGCGGATATCATCGCCGTTACGCCGCAAGGCAAACGCACCGAAGCGTCCGTTACGGCCAAAATTTATAAAGAACAATGGTACAGCGTACGCAAGACGGGGCTTTCGGGCCGGTTGGAATGGGTAAGCGAAAAGAAAGTAACCGAGCTGCCCACGCAAACCTTGGAAGTATCCGAAAAAGGTGCCGTGCTTTCCTTTAATCCCGAAGAGGCGGGCAGCTACTACGTAACGCTGCTTTCCGAAGACGCCGCCGGCCGCAAAGTAACGGGCGGGTTTAACGTGTTTGTGTACGGGGAAGGCCAAGCCTACTGGAAACAGTCGGACGATGATTTGCTGGTTTTAAAACAAGATAAAAACGCTTATAAGCCCGGCAAAACGGCGCGCATCGCGGTGGAATCGCCTTACGAACAGGCGTTTGCCTTGGTAACGGTGGAGCGCGAAGGCATTTTGGACGCGTGGGTAACCACCGTCAAGGGAGGCGCCGATTATGTGGAAGTGCCGGTGAAAGCCTCTTATTTGCCGAACGTATACGTCAGCGTTACGTTGGTGCGCGGCCGCAGCGCCGACCCGGTTACCGACAAAGGGCTGGATTTGGGCAAACCGCAGGGGAAGGTGGGGTACGTCAATCTGTCGGTACTGCCCGATTCCAAACAAATCAAACCCGTCATCAAACCCAATAAAAAAGAATATCGCCCCGGCGAAGAAGTAACCTTAAAAATTACGGCCAAACCCAACGCCAAAAACATGCCCGCCGAAGTGGTGGTCATGGTAGTGGACGAAGGGGTGCTGGCGTTGACGGATTACGAAACGCCGAACTTGTTTGACTACTTCTACGGTTCGCGCCCGGTGTCCGTCTTTACGATGGACAACCGCGTCTACGTGGTGGGCCAGCGCAACTTTGGCGAAAAAGGGGAAAACCGCGGCGGCGGCGGCTCGGCGGACGCCAAGCTGGGCGGGGTGGATTTGCGCTCCAACTTTATGTTTACGCCTTACTTCAATGCCACCGTGCAGACCGACAAAAAAGGCCGTGCGGAAGTAACGTTTAAACTGCCCGACAATCTGACCAAGTTCCGCGTGATGGCGGTGGCGATGACGGCCGATGAATTCGGTTCCGCCGAAACCGCGATTGAAGTATCCAAGCCGATTATGGTTACTTCCAACCTGCCGCGTTTTGCCCGCAAAGGGGATAAATTCTCCTGCGGGGCGGTCATCTATAATTATGAAGACAAAAAAGGCGATATGACGGTTACCGCCCGCGCCGAAGGCTCCATACGCCTCACGGGCGCGGCGGAGCAGAGCGTCAACATTGCCCTTGGCAAAGCGCGCGAAGTAACCTGGCCCTGCGAAGCGGTGGCAGACGGCCCCGCCCGAGTGGCCTTTAGCGTGCAGGCCAAAACCGAGTCGGACGGCGTAGCGGCGGAGCTGACCGTGTCGCCCGTAGAAAAGAAACAAACGCTTGCGTTGTATGCTTCTACGGTCTCGTCGCAGGAAGAACTGCTGGACAAACCCGGCAATTTAAACGAGTCGGCCGACAACCGCGTTACGCTGTCGCTGGCTTCTACGGCGCTGCTCAATTTAAAAGGGTCTATGGTGTATTTGATGACGTATCCGTATGACTGCCTGGAGCAGAAAATGTCCAAAATCGTGCCGGTGGTAACGGGCGCGCAGCTGGTGGAAGACTTTAAACTGGGCGACAAAACCCAGCTAAAAGCCCAGGTGCAGGATATTTTGGATGAAGTTTCGCAATACCAAACGGCGGCCGGCGGATACGGATATTGGAAAAATTCCCGCCCGGATCCGTATGTAACGGCTTATGCGCTGGAAGTGAATTACTTGGCCAAAAAGGCCGGATATACCGTGCAGGACAAGTCGCTTGCAAAAGCGGCCCAATGGCTTGAAGGCGCGTTCTCTTCCAAGGTGCAGAAAGCCTACAGCTATTCTTCGCTGGAAACGGAAACCGCCCGCGCCTATGCGGCGTATGTGTTGGCACTGTACGGCAAAAACGTACAAAGCGCGTTTAACAACCTCTACGGCAAGCTGGGCTCCCTGCCGCTGCCCGCGAAAGCCTACTTGTTAAAAGCCGCCCAAGCGGGGGGAAATACGGACGCCGTAAAAGCCAAAATCGCCCAAAGCATTTTAAACCATATTGCCTACACGCCGCAGGCCGCGTATTTTGACGCGCCCGAAGAAATGCCGTGGCTGCATATGGGCAACGTCAAAGCCAGCGCGCTGGCGTTGGACGCGCTGCTCTATGCAAAGCAGCCTTTTGCCGATGCGTTCAAGACGGCTTCCTGGATGCTTACGCAATTAAACGCCCAAGGATATTGGGCCAATACCAGCGTCAATGCGGCGGCGTTTATGGCGCTCAATACGTATTATCAAACCATGGAAAGCGTGGAGCCCGATTATGCGGCCTCGGTCAAATTAGGCGCCAAGACCGTGCTGGAAGCTTCTTTTAAAGGCCGGACGGTGGACGCGAAAACGGCGTCCGTCCCGTTTGCCCAAGCCTACGGAAACGGCACGGAAACGCGCCTGACGTTTGCCAAGGACGGGGCGGGCACGCTGTATTATACGTTGGGGCAGGAGTACGAACCGCTTTCGTACCAAACGCCGGTGGATGCCGGGTTTACGGTCTCGCGCGAGATTACGACGCTGGACGGAAAACCCGTTTCCAACATTGTAGCGGGCGAACGCTATAAAATTACGCTGCACGTAAAAAATGCGGCCTCGCGGCATTTTGTGGTGGTGGAAGATTTCATCCCGGCCGGGTTTGAAATCATCAACACCTCGCTGGCCACCGAATCGCAGGAACAGGCGGCCGCGCTGGACACGCCGCAGTGGAACGGCTTTGAACGCGATGAAAAATACGACGACCGCATCGCCGCCTTTGCCGACTATCTACCCGCCGGTACGCACGCGTATTCGTACTTGGTAACGGCTTCCGTGGCGGGTACGTTTGCCTATCCCAGCCTGTGGGCCAGCCAAATGTACGAACCGGCGGTGTTCGGGCGCAATGCCACCGAGACGATTGTCATCAAGTAAGCATGCGCTGCATTTGGAAGGTATTTTTTCTATTGCTTCTTCCCTGCCTGGTCTGGGGGGAAGAAGCTTTTTTATCGCCTTCCAAACAAATCTACGACCGCTACGGCGCGCCGATGCGGGGGTTTTTGTCGGAAAATAATACCTACTACCTGCCTGTACCGCTGACGGAAATTTCCCCTTGGCTGATTGCGGCCGCGCTGGCGGCGGAAGACAAACGCTTTTTCTCGCACCCGGGGGTGGATGTAAAAGCCATATTGCGCGCGGCGTGGCAGAACGCCACGGAGGGGGAAATCGTCTCCGGCGCGTCCACCATTACCCAGCAGCTGGCCCGCGCCTTGGAGCCGCGCCCGCGGACGCTGTGGGGCAAAGCCAAAGAGGCCTATAACGCCTTGCTCCTGGAGCGGGAAATGACCAAAGAGGAAATTTTGGAGGAGTATTTCAACCTCTTGGAACTGGGCAACCTGACCCAAGGGGCCGAGGCCGCCAGCCGGTTCTATTTCAATGTATCGGCTTCGGAACTGTCTCTCTCCCAGGCGGCGTTTTTGGCGGGGCTGATTAAATCTCCCACCTACTACAATCCGCTTAAGCATTTTTCGCGGGCGATCAAACGGCGCGATTGGGTGCTGAAGCGCATGCTGGAAAACGAATTTATTGACGAAGAAATGTACCAAATGGCGGTGGCTGAAAAGTTGGAATTAAAGTCGGCTTCCCGCCCGTTTGACGCGCCTCATTTTACGCGCTTTTTATATCCGCTGCTGCCGCCGCAGACGCAGGACGTGTACGCAACGATAGACCGGGACTTGCAGTTGTATGCCGAAGAATTGGTCAAAAATTACATCTCCCAATTAAAAGAAGACAACGTAACCAACGCCGCCGTAGTGGTGGTGGAAAATGCCACGGGCGGGGTGCTGGCTTATGTGGGATCTGCCGATTTTTATGACCAAGCCCACAACGGGCAGGTGGACGGCGCCCGCGCGCTTCGCCAGCCGGGATCGGCCTTAAAACCGTTTGTATACGGGCTGACTTTTGAGCAAGGCCTGCTGACGCCGGCCTCCCTGCTGGACGATAAAGATACCTTTTTTGAAGGCGGTTTCCGCCCTCGCAATTATGATGAAAGCTACCACGGCTTTGTGCCGGTGCGTACGGCGCTGGCGTGTTCGTACAATATCCCGGCGGTCAGAGCGGCCGAAAAAACGGGCGCTTCCAACATTTTGGCGCTGTTGCGCCGGGCGGGGCTGACGAGCTTGGAAAAACCGGCCGATTTCTATGGCTTGGGCATTGCCTTGGGAAACGGAGAAGTGCGCCTGCTGGATCTGACCAACGCCTACGCCGCCTTGGCGCGGGGGGGCGTTTATAAACCGCTTCGCGTGGGCCAACGGCCGGCCATTTACCTGCCCGGGCGGGAAACCCGTATTTTTGACGAGCAGACCGCCTATTTGGTAACGGACATTCTGGCCGACAATAACGCCCGTGCGCCCGCGTTTGGGCTTAATTCTGCGCTTTCGGTACCGTTTGCGCTTGCCGCCAAGACGGGCACTTCCAAAGATTATAAAGACAATTTTACATTGGCCTACACGCCCCGCTGGACGATTGGCGTATGGGTGGGCAATTTTGACGCCACGCCCATGCAAAAAGTCTCCGGCGTTACCGGCGCCGGCCCCATTATGCACGATTTGGCGGTGTATTTGCAGAAAAAATATCCTTCCGAGCCGTTTGAAACGCCAGCGGGAATTACCCGCGCTTTAGTCTGCACGCAAAGCGGCCTGCTGGCCGGCCCTGCCTGCACGCATACCAAAGAAGAAGTCTTTTCCTCCCGGCATTTGCCTGCGGTCTGCAGCGGGCGGCATCAGGTAGCCGTCTCCGCGCTTGCCATCACGTCGCCTGATAAAGGAGATGTGTTTAAAATGGATCCTTCCATTCCGCGCGCCGCGCAGGTGCTTCGGCTGGAGGCGGCCTGCGCCGAAAAGAGCTGCCGCTGGACGATGGACGGGGAAAAATTGCCCGGCATCTCCTGCCAAACGTGGTGGCCGCTAAAGCCCGGCAAACACACGCTGAAAGTATCTTGCGCCTCGGAAGAGGCCTCGGCTGATTTTGAAGTGCTTCCGTAAACAAAAATTCCCGGCGTGTCTGCCGGGAATTGTTCATCTAATTGCTGGTTCAAACTAAGCCGTCTTGCGGGCGGGGGAATGCTTTTTGCTAAAAAAGAAATTCTGCCCGTGCTTATCAAAAAAGTTCTTAATCATAATTACGGACAGGGTAACGGAAATAGCGTCTGCAAACACCGGCGCCAAAAATACGCCCGTTAATCCCCAGAAAAGCGGCAAAATAAGCACCAGCGGAATAACCAACAGCACCTGGCGCGACAAACTTAAAAACGCCGCTTTTAAAGGCTTGTTAATGGCTTGGAAGAAGCTGGTGGTCAGCACTTGCAGCGGCACAATGGGCAACAGCAGGTTAAACAGCCGAATGACCTGGGCGGACAAATCTACCAAAGCCATATTGTCGGAATTAAAGACGGACGCAATGGGGCGCGCAAAAATTTCCAACAAAATAAATCCGGCGGTTGTAATGCCCATTCCCCAGCGCATGGCCATTTTTAGGGTTTGAATGGCCGTTGCGTATTTGCGGGCGCCGTAGTTGTAGCCGATTAAAGGCTGGGCCCCTTGCGAAAGGCCGATCAGCGGCATCATCACCAGCGTATTGACGCTGACGGCAATCCCCACGGCGGAAATCGCCAAATTGCCGCCGTATTTAAGGAGCGAGTGGTTCAAAATGACGTTTAAGGTGCTGGAAGCCAGCTGGAAAGCAAACTGCGAAAATCCGATGGCCATACTGTCCAGCGCGATGTACGCTTTTAAACGGAAAAATTTCCAATGCAGTTTGTAAAAACTGCGCTGACCGGTAAAAAATAACATTACCCAGATAAACGATACCGCCTGCCCGCTGACGGTGGCCGCCGCCGCCCCTTGAATGCCCCAGTCAAATACAAAAATGTAAATGGGGCCGAGCACAATGTTAATCAGCGCGCCGATAAATTGCGTGGCCATGGCGGTTTTTGGGTGGCCGGAAGAACGAATAAAGTTATTTAACCCAATGCTGATGCCAAATAAAAAATAGCCAGGCAGTACGACCTTGGCGTAATCGCGCGCATAGGGCAAAACTTCGCTGTCTGCCCCCAGAAAGCCCAAAAAAGAATCCAAAAAGAAATAACTGCCTAGCGTAATAATGCCGGAAATCAAGGCAAGCAGTACAAAGGCATTGCCCAAAATCATTTGGGCTTCTTCTTCTTTCTTTTCTCCCAGGCGAATGGAAAACAGGGCGTTTGCCCCCACGCCGATCAGGGCGCTAAAGCCCATATAGATAAGCCCCAACGGAAACAAAATGGTAATCCCGGCCAGGCCGTTTGCCCCTACATCTTGGCCTACGTAAATGCGGGAGATGATGTTGTAAATGGCGTTGACGAACATCCCCGCCACGGCCGGGGCGGAAAATTTAATCAGCAGCTGGGAAATCGTACGCGCTTTAAACGGATTGTGCGTTTGTATAGATACGGCTTGTGCCATAAAAATCCTCCGACAAGATAGGCCGCCCGTCCGGCTGGCGGCCTATCTTGTCTGTTTCTTATATTTTACCAAATCGGGAAAAAAGAAAGAAAAATAAAAAACTCCCGGCGGGTTAACCGCCGGGAGTTATCGTCAGAAAAAGAAACGTCAGTGAACTTTTTTGAGCGTCAAAATGCCGTCCTCAAAAAACCACTCTTCAATCAGTTCTCCCGTTTCGCTGAATTTTTTGGTTACCCCATGGGGTTTGCCGTCTTTGTGGGGGGAGATTAAAGCAATGGTGCCGTTGGGGTGGTAGATAATTTTATCTCCTACGATTTTATCGTTCTTATACGTGCATTCGGAGCGCAAATCTCCGTCGGGCGTATACACTTTGCAGATGCCGTTTAAATAACCTTTTTTGTATTCCGCCGTTTCCAAGACTTTCCCGTCCGGATAGTATTTTACCTGTTTTCCGTCTTGGATATCGTCTACATATGAAAATTCTTTATACAGTCTTCCCGTCGGGTGGAAGACGCGCGCTTTGCCTTGCAGCATGCCGTTTTCATAAAACTTTTCAATGCTAACTTTGCCGTTGTCAAAATAAATTTTGCAGGCGCCGTTGCGCTGGCCGTTTTTAAATTCGCATTCAAAATACAGTTTCCCGTTTTCAAAAAATTCTTTTACGGTGCCGTCCGGCATCGTACCGGAATGCTTTTCAATGTCCAGGTTTTTGTCCAACGTTTCGCTGTACACTTCTTTGCCGTCTACATAATAGGTACGGACAAATCCCACATGGAGGGGATCATTCAAGCTGGTTGTTTTTCTGACGATGTCTACCATATGTTACTGTTCCTCCGACAAGGCCCGTGCCGCGATGATTCCCGAAGCCCAGGCAAAGTGCAAATTAAATCCGCCGCTTTTGCCGTCCACATCCAATAATTCGCCAGTTATATACAGGCCCGGACATTTAAGCGACTCAAATGTATTATAGTTTATTTCTCGCGTATTTACACCCCCCGTCGCCGCCATGGCTTCGTTCCATGGGCGCACGCCGGTGGCCGTCAGCGGCCAGGCGCACGGTGTTTGCACCAGGCGCTGCAGGGCATTTGGCGTTTGCTGCCCGACGGGAATGTTTTTGCGAAGACCGATAAAATCAATCAACAGGTTGGCAATGCTTTCGTGCAAAATACCGGCAAAAAAATCTTTCGGCCGGCGGGCGGGAAACGCGGCCAACCGTTGGCGCAGAAAATTCTGCGGGTCTTTTAACTGTGGGAGAAAATTCAGTTCCAGCACTACATTTCCGTCTTTCAGCGCGCGGGAAACGGATGAACTGACGTTTAACACCGCCGGCCCGTTGATTCCGTAATTTGTAAACAGCACTTCCCCTTCGGCCTGATCCAACACGCGGTTGTTTTGCAAGGCCCGCAGGCGCACTTGGCTGCGAATTCCGTTCAAGCGGGCCACGGCGGTTTCCTTTAGGCACAGGGCGCTTAAAGCCGGCTTTGGGGGAATAATGGAGTGCCCCAGCGAGCGGGCTAATTCGTAGCCGCTTTGGGTGCCCGTCAGCTGCGGGTAGGCGCACGAACCGCAGGCAAGCACCAAGCGGCGGGATTGAAAAATTTGTCCGCCGCGGCAGTGAACGGTGAACGTTTTGCCGCGTTTTAGGCGCACGGCTTCGCAGGACGTTTGGATTTCGGCCCCGGCCTCGCTGACGGCCAGCTTTAGGGGTTCGGCCACGGCGGTAGATTTGCCCGTAGACGGGAAGACCCGCCCCAGGTTTTCTTCCACGGTTAAGACCCCTAACCGGGCAAAAAAATCTAAGCAGTCTTGAAAAGAAAATTGACTTAGCGTTTGGGCCATGAGGGCGGTATCTGCATGGTAAAAAGACGGGCTTACGTGCGCATTGGTCAGGTTGCAGCGGCCGTTGCCGCTGACTAAAATTTTGCGTGCGGGCAGGGCGTCTTTTTCCAAGAGAAGGGTTGTTTTGCCTCGGCGGGCGCATTCCAGCGCGCACATCAGCCCGCTGGCGCCGCCGCCAATGATAATTACGTCATAAATAGGGGAATTCATTGTCTACAGTGTAGCAAAAAAAGGCCCCGTCCCAAAAGGGGGCTATTACGCCTTGACATTGGCCGTTGGATGTATCATACTATTAATAAGTATGTTTTAGCAGGAGGGAAATATGAAATTTTGGATGATTATGGCTTTGTTGTGTGCGTTCGTTACGGCGGATGCCCAAATGTACCGTGCGGGCGGATCTTCCCGTCCCAGTTTCGGGTCGCGCGCCAACCAAGAAGAGGCGGAAGACTCTTCTGTGCCGGGCGCCAATTCAACCATTAAAACGCGCACCTTCAGCAATTACAGTTCCCGTCAGCGCGATTGGAGCAAAGGCGTGCAAACCAAAACGGTGCAGACCGATATCCAGGGCAGCAAAGAATTTAAAGATACCTCTGCCGAACAAGCGGCTCAAGCCGTGAAAGCCTTGCAGGGCGGCACGCCGCAAGCCCCGGCGGCGAAATCGGCTGCAAAAGCTGCGGCACCTGCGAAGGCAGGCGGACAGCAAGCGGCGGCTGCCAACACTTCCAATGCGGCGGCGCCTGCAGCGCCTGCGGGCATGGCGGATCCGGCGGCCATGATGCAACAAATGCAAAGTATGATGCAGGGCTTAGGCAATATGATGGGCGGTGCGGCCGCTCCCGGGGGCTCTTCCGCGGCGGGCGGTGCAAATAACGGTGCCGCAGGAATGCCGGCCGGTATGAATGTGCCGGGAATGCCGGATATGTCCTCTTTGCTTAAGGCGGCTTCCGCTGGGCAGCAGCCTGCCCAAAAATAAATGTTTTGTAAACGCCTCTTTCCTGTCTTTCGTGGGGAAGGGGCGTTTCGTGATTCCTTTAATAGAATATGTGCTGGTATAGATGAGGCGTGTGTATGAAATACTTCCTTTGTATCTTTTCCGTTTTGGTACTGTTCAGCCCCGCGTGGGGGCAGCGGCCTGTTACGAAGGTGGCGGTATCGCGCCCTACCACGGCGGTGGCAGTTTCCCGCCCGGAAACCGCTGTTAATGTAGTGCGTCCTACGACTTCAGTGGGGGTGGTGCGGCCCAACACGTCGGTTACGCTTTCGCGCCCTACTACGAATGTAGCAGTTTCCCGCCCTACTACCCAGCAAGCCGTCTATAAGCCGGCCACGGTAATTTTTACGTCTCATCCGTCTACCGCGGGGACGTCGTCTTCCTCGGCGTCGGGCGCGGCTTCTTTCGGCAAAAAAGGGGCAGTTTCCTCCGCTCAGGCACAGACCTCTATGAGTAATTATAAACCGCCGCAGGCAAAAGATTTTAAAGCGCTAACGGCGGCTTCCGCTGTAGGAGGGGGTGCGGGCGGCTTGGGCAATAAAACAAATCAAGCGGAAAAAGATGCCGCGGCGGCCGCTTTTCAACCTTCTCAAGCCAAAGATCCCAGTGCCGTGTCCGCCCAGTCCGTTATGTCTTCCGGCGGGGCTTCAACGGGGGGGCAATCCTTATTAAATTTGCTTAAGCAGAAAGCCGCGGGCCGATCAGGATCTAAGTAGCTTTTCCGGATTAGGCTGCCCTTTTATAACCCCCTTGGGAACTCCTTTCCAAGGGGGATTCCCTTTCGTGGGGGGAAAATTCCGAATAGAGGATGGCCCATTTGTTATATTTCCCGATTAAAAAGGGGGGATAACCCTTTTTCCCCTTATTAAACTGTTGTTTTCCCCCCAAAGAGCCCACAGAACCAACCTATGCTTCGTTTGTTGCTGGTGTTATGTATATGCGCCGAGCGTTCTCTTTTCCGAATACAACAGCCTTCCTGCTGAAAATACCCTTAAAACAGGTTTTCTTATAGTGTTTGAAATCTATAAATTTTGGACGTACCCTTACAACAGGTACTTTAGTTCCTTTTCTTTCATGAGCGGGTAGCTAGGCTGGTAGATATAAAGGAAACTGTTGGCTTTTACCCAAAAAAGCTTGGCTTGGATTACTCTTAAAACGCTTAACTGCCTTGCCTACAGGCACAGGCAGAGTCATCAGCAGGCAGATAGTCAGTCAGTCAGTCAGTCAGTCAGTCAGTCAGGCAGTCAGTCAGGCAGTCAGTCAGTCAGGCAGGCAGGCAGGCAGGTTGTTACCTCTTTTCTTTAATTACTTCTTTCTTTGGCTTTTCCAAATCGCCCCAAATTCATTTTACCCCATATCCCAGGTACCCCTAATTCGTTTTAGAGCGTTTTACGCAATTTCGTATATAATTTAAATTTATATTAAAATATAAGAATAATTTTTTTATTAGCAAAAAATGTGTTTTTATTAAACAGAAGGGGGAGAAACAAATTGAAATTTATATACTTTAAAATTATATTCAATTTTGCAACCATAAAAAGAGTTTATTTTTTACTAATTTTTACAAAGGCCTAATAAATCAATGGCAAATTTGCTTTTTTAAAACCCAAAAACAAAGCGGAAAAATGCAGTCAAAAAAATGGAATCTGTCCCAAAAAACGATACCAATTTGTTCCTATGTATCAGAACGCTGAGTGCTTAAAATAATAATCTATAAAATTTGTTAATTTATATATAAAAAACATTTTAAATTAATGAAAAATAAGATAAAACTAATAAATAGAATAGATATTATTTTTAGGCTTTTTTCTCTCCTTTAATTAACATAATAAAAATTATCGTTAGTTGTGTAGGCCGGGCAAAAAAGCCCCCTTTTTCAAAAATGTAAGCTTGTTTTATGCCGTTTCTTGAGATGTTGTTGATTATGCTGAAATTGATTTCGTGCATTGGTTTATCAAGGCGTCTGAATTGCTGTTTTGTGCGTTTTTTATTAAAAATAAATTTAAAATAAAAAATTCTTATTTTTTAAGTATTTTTAAAAATATATAAAAAATAGCTTTTGCAAATTTTACAGGGAACGTTTTTATAAAAATTATGTTGAATTCTTGTGAAAGAAAAGAAATTTTAATCGGGAAAAATGAAGAAGGTACAGTTTGTAGCCGTTTTTCCCCCACGCCTGCCTATCTGAGCGGAAATTAGCAAAGTTTGCGATTAATAGGAACTATAAAATGGGGTTCTCATTCCCTAATTTTTCGGCCAACACAAAAGCTTTGGCAAAGCCCTCGTTGGTAAGGCGGTAGGTTCTCCCCCTTTTTGTTCCTTCGCAAGTCAAGTGCCCGCTGCGGATTTCCGGGGCGAGTAAACGGTCTAATCTCCCTTCGGAAAAGCCGGATTTTTTAAGGGATCTGGCCAAGTCCAGCGCGGCGCAGGCGGGCTTTTTAAGCAGGACGCGTGTTCCGGCCAGCAATAATAAGGCTGCTTCCGGGGCGCTAAGGCGCATTTTCTTCCGAAGCAGGACAATATCCCCATCCTCTTTTAAAAGCCGCTCCCACAGCCGTAAAGCAGGAAAAGTGCCGGCACCCTCTATTCCGGCAGGTTGCGGAGCGGGAGAAATTACGGGTTTCTCTCTTTCGGCAGGCGGAAGAATAGAGAGAGCAGGCATATTGTTTCGGGTGGCGGGACTCTCCTTCGGATGAGAATCGGACGATTCTTGGAAGGCGGACGTACGGGTAAGGGCCGGCTCGGCGGACAGGGTGGAGCGCCCTTTTTGCTTGCCAATCAGCGTTAAAAAATAATTGCGCTGTTGCTCTACAAATTGCTGGTTTCCTTGCGCTTCGAACTCTTCTCCGCCCGGAAAGCGAAGACGTATCTTGAAAGATTCTTCCGCCATAGTAATTCCCCTGTATAGAAAGTTATCCACCGGAGTTTTCCCCCGTGTATGACATATAATAGATTATTGGATGACATATGTCAATATTATTCATTTAATGTCATTATATGTCAAATTGTGTTGACAAAGGGTCTTCTCCGACGAGAAATAACCTAAAAATATCAGTGGGTTTATTAAAAAATAAGTTGTAGAAGGCTTAAAAAAATCTGATATATGTCTTCCAGTTAGATTTTTAGTAACGGGCCCTTGCAAATAACGCTTAAAAACATCACTTCAAAAAGCAAAAATACGGCAAAAATTAACACAGGAAAAGCCCAGATAAACCGTTGGAAACAAAAACGCGTAAAAGCCATACATGCAAAACTGAGGCTTAAATTGCAAAAAAATTAGGTTTATGCAAATGGCAAAATCGCAGTTGCTTTTTGAACAATCGAAATATCAAAATTGGCATTAATTTTGCTTTTTTATAATCCCTTCAATTTCAGTTTGAGGGTACCTTAGATATCCCCCTTTTTAAAATTAGGACTGTCGGTTTGGAGCGAGAAATTCTTTTCTTTTGCAAAGAGTGGGCCGGAGGGTTTTAAATTGGTAAAATAAAGTATCTTATGAAAAGTTTTGCTTCCATTTTACTGGATTGGTATGACCAGCATAAACGGGATTTGCCTTGGCGGCATACCCGGGATCCGTATTTAATATGGCTGTCGGAAATTATTTTGCAGCAAACCCGCGTGGCGCAGGGGATGGAGTATTATCTGCGTTTTGCAAAGCGCTTCCCCACCCCCCTTTCTTTGGCGGAAGCGTCGGAAGATGAGGTGTTGAAATACTGGCAGGGGCTTGGCTACTATTCCCGGGCCCGCAATTTGCATGCGGCGGCCAAAAGCATGGCGGGTGTTTTCCCCCGCAGCTATGAAGGCGTTCGGGCGTTAAAAGGAGTGGGCGATTATACCGCCGCGGCCATTTGTTCGATTGCCTATCAAATGCCGTATGCGGTGGTGGACGGAAACGTCTACCGCGTGTTGGCGAGAGTGTTTGGAATATCTATTGCCATAGATTCCCCGGAAGGGAAAAAAGTGTTTATGCAAAAAGCTCAGCAGCTGCTGGATGGCAAACGTCCGGGGGATTATAACCAAGCCATTATGGATTTTGGCGCAATGGTCTGCACGCCGGTTTCCCCCCAGTGCGACGCTTGCCCGCTGGCCAAGCGCTGCAAGGCCCGCCAAGAAAAGCGGGTGGAAGAACTGCCCGTTAAAATGCAAAAGACTAAAATTTCCTCCCGCTATTTCCATTATATATATGTACGGCAGGGGAACAACACGTGGCTTCATAAGCGCGGGCCGGGCGACGTATGGCAGAATTTGTATGAGCCGCCGCTGGTGGAAAGCCAGACGCCGGAAGAAAATTGGCTTGCCGGCGCTGCCTATAAACGGTTATTTGGCCGCCGCAAAGCGATGCTGAAAGTGCCCCCCGTAAAACACGTGCTTTCCCACCGGGTTATTTATGCGGATTTATCCGAAGTAGATCTTCCCTCTTCTTGCCCGGTGGCGGAAGGATTTTTGTGCGTATCCGCAAAGGAAATCCCCCAATATGCCGTTTCGCGCTTGGTTCAAAAATTGTTGGAGAAAGCCAAAGTGGGCATTTAAGCAAAAACTTGTAAGATGCTATTTAAGAAGGACTATAAAAAACCGCTTTCCCATTTGGGGAAAGCGGTTTTTTTGTATCTGCTTATTCTAAAACTTATATCCGAAGGTCAGCGCAAACATATCGCTTTTCCCGTCGGTATATTTCATAGACATCGGCTGGCCGGTTAACGGATTGACCAATTGTTCGGAGTGTCCGCTTAAGTCGCGCGCGAACACATGGGCATAAGCAAAATCCACGCTCCATTTTTCGGTTTGATAGCCCACCCCTACGCTGGCGATATGGCGGTCGTCCACCGGCACGAGGGTATCCATTTCGTTTTGGTTAATGGGGGATTTGTCAAACACATATCCCGCCCGGACGGCCCAATTGGGCGTGAGCATATATTCCGTACCAAAGTTTAGACGGTAGACGTCATTATATTTTTTCTTGTTGCGGATGACCGGGCTGGTTTCGCTGTCTTTATATTGAATCAAAATCTGGTCGTAAGCGCTCCAGAAGGTGCCCACGATACCGGCTTCCAACGTCCAGGCATCCGTGGGGCGGAAGGAAATGCCCGCAGACAGACTGTCCGGCAGGGAAATGGCGCCTTCGGCGTCTGCGCTGTGGATGTTGATAGCCGGGAAGGTCTTGTCGCCCGCGTCAATGCGGCCGTTTAAGTTTTGTTTTACCTTGCTGCGATACATCGCGCCCAAGGCCCATTTTTCGGCCCATTGCGGTTTGTAAACTAAAGAGAAATTTCCCCCCCAGCTGACGCCCGAACCGCTGATTTCAAAGTTGCCCGGGTTTCTGGGGTCTGCATTAAAATAGGAGCTTTGGGAAAAGCCGATAATCATGGCTTCCAAGCCCATTGCAATAGAGAACTCGTCATTGGCTTTTACGGCAATAGTCGGCGTAAAAGAAAACGTTTCCAGTCTTACTTTATAGGCCAAGTTGCTTCCCAGCCACGTTTGCACGGGATCAGCGTATTCGCCCCCCAGACCGTAACGGGAAAATCCGCCCAAGCCTACGGAGACCTGGTCGCTCCATTTTTGGGTGATATAGAAGTTCGGCAGATACCAAACGTCATGTTTTAACGTGCGGGAATCGCCGCCCACCGTGGTCTTTGCATCGGCGGTTACGACAGTTACTCCCACCTGGGCCTGCGTTCCTTCCAATTCGGTAATTAAGGCAGGGTTGGTAGCCAAAGAAGCGGGTTCGGCTTTGTTGGCCATTACGGCGCCGCCCATGGCGGTGGCGCGGCCGCTGTATTCGTACAAGGCAAAGCCCGCACCGTGGGAAAAATCGGCCAGCAGAACGGACAAAAGCAGTACGGCTGTTAGTTTCTTATACATGCAGTTCCTCTGTTTTTGTGATTTTAGTTTGGGGTTAAACAAAATCCCGCCCGGAAGAACCGGACGGGATATACATCAAATTATTTTTGCAGTTCCGCCAACTTTTGTTTGGCAAGCTCCCCAAAATACGTTTGGGTGTAAGCGTCGGCCAAATGTTGGTAGGCGTTTAGCGCTTCGGTTTTGTTGCCGGCGAGTTCTTGGCTCATGGCCAAGGTTAAATAGGCTTGCGGCAAGGCGAAGTTTTTGGGATTGTTGGAAATAAACTGGTTCATCCCTTCAATGGCGGATTTGTAATCTTTTACGGCTTGCTGCGCCGCCGCCAAAGAAAGCGCGGCTACCGTAGAAACCGTAGGATTATTGGAAACAAGCAGTTCCTTATATACGTCCGCCGCTTGGGCGTAATTTTCGGTGCTGTAGAGCAGATCCGCTTTCATTAGCAGCGCATATTGCGAAGCATCGGAACCGGGGTAATCTTTGGCCAGCTGATCCACCAGCGCAAAGCCTTCTTGTTCCTGGCCGCTTAACAGCGCCACTTGCGCCGAGTAGTAGGCCGCCCAAGAGTTTTGCGTTACTTTTTTCACATGGGCCGCATACCCGCCGCCAATGGCGGCCGCCAGCACCAAAATAACCAAGGCGGTTAGGACGCCTTTTTTATTCTTTTTGCAAAAATCAATAATGCCGGATAAGAACGACACGAGAAAGTCTTTTTGTTCTACGGAAGAGGTATTTTGTTTAGTCATATAACTCCATTATAGTAAAATATGAGCGGTTTTAGTTGGCGGCGATGTCTTTTTCGGTCAGCTGGCGGCATTCAATGCCGTTGCGGGCCAGAAAGATAATGCCGTCTTGGCTGCGGTCGTACATATTTTTGTAAAACACCTTTTTGATCCCGGCGCTTACAATGACTTTGGCACAGTGTACGCACGGCGACCACGTAACATATACCGACGCGCCTTGCGTGGCAATGCCGTTTTTGGCGGCAAAGGCAATGGCGTTTTGCTCGGCGTGCAGTTCGTTTTCTACCGACCATTTCCCGTGCAGATCGTAAAACGTGCGGCTGGCGACAAAATCCGCATACGTAGGGAATTTGTCGCGGTAGGATTGCTCGTAAATGGTTTTAAAATTTTCTTCGCAGTGCAGCTGCCCCGTGGGCGTGCCGTTGAAACCCATGCTGATGACGCGGTTGTCTTTTACCAGCACGGCCCCAACTTGCAGCCGGCAGCAGGTGGATTGTTCGGCCACCAATTCGGCTATTTTAATAAACAGGCGGTGTTTGTTTTTCATATTTTCTTTTTACCATTTTTTGAATACAAAAAATACGGCCGCCACCAAACACGCAAACCCTACCAAGTGGTTCCATTTAAAACTTTCTTTAAAATAAAGCGCCGAAAAACCGGCAAATACCGTAAGCGTAATAACTTCCTGCATTACTTTGAGCTGCGTAACGGAGAAGTAATTACTGCCAATGCGGTTGGCCGGCACTTGCAGACAGTATTCAAAAAAGGCAATGCCCCAGCTGGCTAAAATCACCAGCCACAGGGCACGGTTTTTAAACTTGAGGTGCCCATACCAGGCCACCGTCATAAATAGGTTAGAAGCGCACAGCAGCGCGACGGTTTTCCACATATTTATATTATATGAAATTATGCGCTTTTCCCCCTAAAAAACCCGCCCTTTGAGGGGCGGGTTGAAAGAGAAAAAATTTATTTTCCGCCGGATAAAATGTTGTACATCCGCTGGAAAGGGGTAAAATTGATACCCGTTTTTTCCGCCCGCAACCAGGCATAATAAGTGGGATAGTTGGGGTCTTTTTGCAGCAGCGTGCACAAATAATCGTTAAACGGCGTTTTGGGGGCTTGGGCCACCCGTACGTTTAGTTCAAATAACTGCGGCTGAAAGGCATTGGGGTGGCGCAGCATAAATTGGGTTAACTGTACCAGCCGGTTGGCGGTGGCAAAACTTAAGGGGATGATTTCGCCCAAAGGATCCGGATCGCTTACGCGGGAAAATAACTCTTGAGATGTTTCCTTTAAGTCTTTTTGCAAAAAGGCCGCAATGGCCTGCTGTTCCGTTTGGAGCGTGCCCAAGGCTTTTACGTTGCCCGTCTTGGCCGTCAACGCACGCACATATTTTTCAAAAGGAAGTTCCATCGGCGTTCCTTCAATATAGCGAGGGAACATATCGGGCAGGGGGCTGGGCATATTGCGTACGGTATCCGTCCAGCCGTGGTTTTGGGCTAAAGCTTGGCCGTAGATTAAAAGGGCTTCTTCTTTTTTGGCTTTTAGTTCTTCCAACGAGCGGATGCGTTGGTTCATCCAGCGGGCCAGCTGTCTGTGCAGCGCGCCGGACTGAAGCTGCAGCTTTTTCCCTTGGGCCAATACATAGTCGGAAGATACAAGGGGCGGCGTAAAGCGGTTATAGTTGCGGGCGGCCTGCAAGTAGGCGGCTTGCGCCTGCTGCAGGGAAATTTCCGGCGCGGCCGACGGAATAGTTTTTCCGGCGGCGGCTTTTAAAGCGGGTTTGATGATTTTTCCGCTTTGCGCGGCGGCGGGAATGGCACAAAGGCAGGCAAACAACAGAATAAATAGTTTTTTCATAGGGCTCCTTGATTACGTCCGTCTTTTTTTACATCATAAAAATTTGCCGTTGCCCCCACAAGAGACAAAAGACCTAGACGCTTCTAGGCCTTTTTTCCTTATATATAGCCCCCGCCGTATTTTGCCGCCGTGCAATAAATTGACGCTTTTTTGTGTTAGATGAAAGGCGGTTATAAATAAAAACAATGAATTTTCGTCTTAAAAATAAAAACAAATTTATATAATATCTCTATGAAACATTTTGGATTTTTTCTGACCATTTTCTTTCTTTTTGCGGGTGGTTTAGTTTATGGTGAAGAAGCCGTTTCGGTGCCTTCGTCAGACGCCTCTTCCGCGGCCGCTCAAGCGGCCAAGGACACGGCCGTCCCTCCCGCTTCTTCCAGCGCGGTCAAAGAATCGGACACCAAACCCGTCCACCCGGCCAAAAACGAAAACCCGGCCATGGTGCTGCGGGATGCAGACGGGAAACCGCTGCCGGATATTAACGGCAAGCTGACGCTGGAGGATTGCATCCGCATTGCGCTGGCCAACAGCCCGCAGGCCGTCAGCGCGCAGCTTAATTTGCAGAATGCGCACGTCAATTTGAATTTGGCCAAATCCGAGTTTTTGCCTACGGTTACCGCCGGCGCCTCGCAGGATTATACCAACAGCAAAATGGACGGTTCCTCCCGCACGGATCACGGCTCGTCGGACGTATACGCCCAGGCCCAGCTGTCCATCAGCGGTATTACGGATATTGCCCGCAACGTAAAAACCCAGCAGCTGGCGCTGGAGCAGGCGGAACTGAATGTGGACAGCGTTAAAAACGATTTGATCCGCACCGTTAAGAAAAACTATTATGCCTTGATTTCGGCTGTGCGCGCGGTGGCCATTCGCACCCAATCGCGCGATTTGTATCAAGACCAATACGAACGCGCCGCCGAGTATTACCGCTTGGGCCTGCGCCCGAAAGTGGACGTAACGACGGCGGAAGTCAATTTAAACAACGAGGAACTCAGCCTCATCCGCGCCAAGAACTTGGTCAAAACGGCCTCGGCCGAGCTGGCCAACAGCATGGGCGTAACCACCCCCAAAACCTTGGAGATAGAAGAAATCCTTACGTTTGAAAAATTTGAAATGCCTTTTGACGAGGCCGTCCAAACCGCCTATGCCAACCGCCCGGATGTGCTTTCTGCACATACGAATGTGCGCATCAGCCAGCTGAAGCTCAATCAAGCCAAAGCGGGCTTTTTCCCCACCTTCTCTTTTTCGGCGGGGTTTTCCAAATACGGGGACGATTTTTCGCTGGATAACGAAGAAGCGCGGCTGATGGCCTCGGTGGAAATTCCGATTTTTAATGCGCTGAAGACGTATAACGGCGTCAAGCAGGCTAAAATTTCGTTGGAGAACACCCTCAACACCAGCCGCAGCCTGCTCAACAACGTATTTTTGGAAGTGCAAAGCGCTTATATCAAAATGCAGGAAGCGGCCGAAAGCATCCCGATTGCAGAGCTGAATGTGGAAAAGGCCAAAGAAAATTTGGATCTTGCCCGCGGGCGCTATAACGAAGGAATCGGAGATATTATTGAACTCAAAGACGCCGAAGTGGCCTATACGGATGCGGAACTGAGTTTATTGACGGCGCGGTATGATTATGCTTCCGCCGTGGCGGATTTGAAACAAGCGATGGGGACGAATTAATATGAAAAAGGAAAATATATTTAAACGTATTTTTAAACGGTTTTGGAAAATGGCGTGGTGGAAAAAAACGCTGATTGTGCTGCTGCTGTTGGCGGCGGCATGGGGCGTGAAAGCGGCCTTTTTCTCGGCGCCGCCCGCACCGCAGTTTAAGCTGGCGCGCGTGAAACGGGGCGACATTGTGGATATTGTAGAAGCCTCCGGCCCGATTAACCCGGTAAACACCACGGAAGTGGGCGCGTTGGTTTCCGGCGAAATTTTAAAAATTTATGTGGACTATAACACCGAAGTCAAAAAAGGCGACTTGATGGCCATTATCGACCAAACGCAAATTTTGGCTGCGCTGGAAGAAGCCAAGGCGCGCCTGTCTTCGGCCAAAGAAAGCTTGGCCTCGGCCGACGTTTCCTACCGCCTGGCCAAAAAGAACTACGAGCGCTACCAGGCCCTGTATGAAAAAGACTATGTGTCCAAAGTCAATTTGGAAGAATACGAGCTGGCTTATGTGAATGCCAAAAGCAGTTTAAACTCGGCGCAGGCCAACGTGGTGCAGGCGCAGTCCAACCTGGATACGGCGGAAAAAGATTTGTCTAACACCAAGATCGTCTCCCCCATTGACGGCGTGGTGCTAACCCGCAAAGTAAGCGAAGGGCAAACCATTACGGCCGGATTTTCCACGCCGGAGCTCTTTGTTGTGGCGCAGGATTTGACCAAAATGCAGGTGGAGGCCAAAGTGTCCGAGGCGGATATCGTCAAAATCCAGCCCGGCCAGGAGGCCGATTTTACCTTGGACGGCTATGTAGGCGAAAAATTTAAAGGGGTGGTGCGCCAAGTCCGCACGAATTATGTGGATACGTCCGACTCTACCACCACCTCCTCCAGCAGCACCACCTATACCGTTATTATTGACGTGGATAACTCGGACTTGCGTTTAAAACCCGGCATGACCGCCACGTTAACCATCCGCACGCAGGATAAAAAAGACGTTCTGCTGGTGCCCAACGAGGCGCTGCGCTTCTCCCCCTCCACCAACGCAAACAAGTACGAAAATACCGGCGTGTGGAAGATGAATCCGGGCATGCAGCAGCCCCACCGGGTGGACGTAACGATTGGCATTATTGCCACCAAACAAACGGAAATTACCGGCGGAGACGTGCAGGAAGGCGATATGGTGATTGTGGGCGAAAACAACCTCCAGGCCAGCACCAGCACCCAGCAAATGGGCCCGCCGCGGCCGGGCAGACGGCGCTAGGAGGCGGCTATGGCGCTGATTGATACGCGGGATTTGTACAAAATCTATACGCTGGGCGACGTGGAAGTAAAAGCTTTAAACGGCGTCAGCGTGTCTATTGAAAAAGGCGAATTCGTGGCCGTGATGGGGCCTTCCGGTTCTGGCAAGTCCACTTTTATGAACATTTTGGGCTGCCTGGATAAACCCACCCGGGGCAAATATATTTTGGACGGCATTGACGTAACGGCTACGGATTTGTCGGAACTGGCGGGCGTGCGCAACCGAAAAATCGGATTTGTGTTTCAGGGGTTTAACCTCATTAAGCGCACCACGGCGGTGGAAAATGTGGAACTGCCGATGATTTACAACCACACCCCCGCGCATTTGCGCCGGGAAAAAGCCATGGCGGCGCTGACGGCCGTGGGGCTTGAAAAGCGCGCTTTTCACCTGCCCAACCAGCTTTCGGGCGGCCAGCAGCAGCGCGTGGCGATTGCCCGCTCGCTGGTGTGCGATGCGCCCATTATCTTTGCCGACGAGCCGACCGGCAACTTGGATACGAAAATGAGTATTGAAGTAATGGATTTGTTCACGCGGTTAAACAAAGAAATGGGCAAAACCATTATTCTGATTACGCACGAGCCGGACATTGCGGAATATGCGTCGCGCCTCATCAAATTTAAAGACGGCGAAAAAATAAGCGACGAGGTTAAATAATATGTGGGATTCTTTTTACGCTATTTTTAAAATTTCGCTCAAAGCCATTTTTGCCAACAAAATGCGCGCCGCTTTAACCAGTTTGGGCATTGTAATCGGCGTGTCGGCGGTTATTACCATGTTGGCGGTCGGTTCCGGCGCGCAAAAAAGCGTTACCGACAGCGTGGCCCGCTTTGGCACCAACATTTTGTTTTTGCGCCAGCCGTGGGATTTGGACGAAAGCATTTCCTCCCCCAAAGACGTAACGATGGACGATGTTTACGCCATCCGCGAACTCGACGGCGTGGCCGCGGCCGCCCCGTATATTACCACCAGTTTTGACGTCAAGTATTCCAACACCAGCGTGGCGCTTAGCGTACTGGCAACCGACCCGGACATCTTTTTGACCTACGACTGGCCCATTGAAAGCGGCCGGAAATTTACCCAGCGCGAAGTGAACGATTACGCCCAGGTGATTGTATTGGGTGCGTCCGCCGCGCAGACGATTTTCAGCGATGTGGATCCGCTCAATAAAACCGTGGTGTTGGATAATATCCCTTTTAAAGTGGTGGGCGTCATCAAAAAAACCGGCCAGAGCGGCATGGGGTTTGATATGGACGAAGGGGCTTTAATCCCCTATACCACCGGCAAAGTAAAAATGAACGCGGGCTGGAACAAGTCCGACCGCCGTGCCCTAGACCGCGTGGTCATTAAAGTGGCCGATTTTAACACCATTGAAAACACCAAGGTGGACATTCAAAACGCCGTTCGCAACACCCACCGCATTCATCCGCTGGGAAAGGACGATTTCCAGCTGGACGACTTTGCCTCGTTTATTGAACAGGCCAAAACCATGGGCAAAACGATGAGTATCCTGTTGGGGGCCATTGGGGCGGTATCGCTGATTGTGGGCGGTATCGGGGTAATGAACATTATGTTGGTGTCCGTAACCGAACGCACACGCGAAATCGGCATTCGTATGGCCATTGGCGCCACCAGCTGGGATATCCGCCTGCAGTTTTTGGTGGAATCGGTTACCCTCTCCTGCATCGGCGGGCTGATAGGGATTATTCTAGGGGTGATTATTACGCTGTTGGTGGCGGCGCATTCCACCATTCCGGCCGAGCTGAGCCTGTCGGCCATTTTGCTGTCGGTCGGGTTTTCGGCGGCGACGGGTATTTTCTTCGGGTTTTATCCGGCGTATAAGGCGTCTAAATTAACACCGATTGACGCGCTGCGCTACGAATAATAATAAGTCCGTTCGGGGTAAATTAGCCGTCCTGCCTTTGGGCAGGACGGCTTTTTGTATATTCGGCAAACGGTTGGAGGAAAGCCGGTTGTTATCAGGGCCGTTTGCCGCTTACGCGGCTAAGCAGTTTTTTGAGCCAGCTTAAGCGTTTTTGCGGGGTTTTCTGCGGCTCAGTACTCAACGCATTTTCCGGCGCGGCCTGCACGCGTTCCACCCGTTTAAAAAGACCCGCCGAAAACAACGCCAGGGCGGACGGCACGCCAATCATCGCAGCCGCGGTGGCGCCGGCCGCTCCAAACAGGCCGGTGCTCATAAACATTTCCGCCAAGTTCGTCAGCAGCATGGGGCCAAACGCGCAGGAAACCGCACTGGCTACAATCAGCGAAACGATACGGTCTTGCGTGCGGATGTTTTTGGCGGAGCGGGCAAACGCCAGCGTAAACGTGGTAGAAATGCCCACTTCGGCCGCAAATAAAGCCGCCGTCAGCGCGTATACATTGTCGGCCAGCGGCCACGCCGCCATCCCGCCCAGCGCCGACACCAAGGTGGCTACGCTCATATTGCGTTGCGGAAACCATTTCAAGAAACTTCTGGCCAGATACCTCCCGATTAAAAACGGCGCGGCAAATTGGATTAATCCAAATAAATACTGGGAAGAAGGATCCGCCGTCAGGCCCGGCAGCAGAAATAAAAATCCGTTGTTAAACGACATTTCCACCGCGTTCATGGTCAGCAGGCCGGTCAAGAGGGCCAGTACGCCCTTTTCCTCTTTTAATAACCGAATATAACTGTTGTTTAAAAGAGAAGACGTCAACGTATAGGCCCGTCTGTTTTTAATGCCCTGTGCGGCGGCTTGGGCCGTCAAGGGCTGCGGTTTGGGTTCCACCACGGGCTTTGTGTTGGGAATGCGGGCTAAATTAATGCCCAAGGCCGCCGCCGCCACGAGCGGAATGGGAAGGGCAAACGTAAAACTCCAGTCCAGCCCCAGCACTTTGGTAGAAAGGAACGGAAACGCAAACGACGCCGCCATTCCCAACGCCCGGCTCAGCTCCGTATTGGCGTTGCGTTTTTGCAAAGCCAGCTCGCTGGCGCCTGCGCTCAGATCCGTCATCATCGGCCCCACGGCATTGTGCACAAACACGCCGCCCGTGCTGGCCAGGGTAATGCAGCCTAAAATGTTATAAAAGTGGGCTAATGCGTCGGCCTGCGGCACAAACGCTCCGTTCAGCCCAAACAACGTTACGCCTGCCGTAAACCCCCCGCCCATCAACGCAAGCCCTAAATTCATAGAAGCTTTGCGGCCGATTTTTTGCTTCAGCCAATTGGATAAGAAGGCCCCCAGCGAGTACGGCAAATAAGTGGCTACGGCTACTAAAATGTTGTCGCTTAACGAAAGCCCAAAACTGCTGCCGAAGTTGGCAATTACCGGGGTGGCCACTTCAAGCCCCATTACAAACGACGCCAAATAAAGGCTGGCCCGCTGAAAAACGCCGGCAAGTCCCCCTTGGGCACTCGTCGGTTCCGGGTGCAAGGCGGCAGGGGCGGGCGTGAAGCGTTTTTTAAGGTACGACCAAGCTTTTTTTACGCCGGCCGCCACCGCCGGAAGCGGAAAACCTCCATACAGTATGCCGGCCCGGTCGGAAGCGGCATTTTGGGGCGTGCGGGCAAAAAAGCGGACGGAGTGCTGGGCGGCGTGAGGAGGTTTTGCCGCCTGATCGGTGCGTGCCGCCCGGGCTAAAAAGCCGGTAGGGCTGGAAGCCGCCTGGGCGGATGTTTCCGCAGGGGCGGCCAACGCCGCTACCTGTAAAGCCTCCGGGGTGGCTATATTCAAACGCGGCAGGCGCGGCAAAGGCGCCAGCGGGACGGATTGGTTATTTTGCAGCGGGCGGGCCGCCGTGGGGCGGGTGCGCCCTAAGTTCATATAGACAGCCGTTGCCTCAGCCGACGGATCCGCCGCCAAGAGGTTGATTTTCCCGTAAACGCCTAAAACATCCGTAAAGGCTTTGGTGTCGGCCGGGCGGGCCGAGGATTCGGGTGCCGGCAAGGAAAAGCCCCGTTTGGCGGCCTGCGTGTAAAGCCCTTGCCACAAAGCGGGATCTGCAGCGGTTTGCGTTGTCTGTTGGAGCGCGTCCACCGCGCCCAAGCGCAGCAGGGCGCGGGCCGCGGCGGTTTGCACGAGCGGCGCTAAAGAAGAGCCCGCAGCCTGTTTGGAAAAATCTGCCAGTAAGGCGGCGTCTTCTTGGGTGCCGAACAACCCCAAAGCGGACGTGCTGGCCAAAGCGTCGGAAACTGCCCGAACGGATTTATTTTTTTGCGCATAGGCTTGGGCCAGGGCGGGCAAATCGCCCGCGGGCAAATCAGGCAATGCGTCTATGGCCTGCTGAATGTCCTGGCGCCAAAGATCGGCCGCTTGCTCTATTTGCTCCAAAGAGGCGTGGCCCGCCAGCGCCACTTGCACAAATTCATTGCGAAGCATCCCCTCCCGTACGCTAGGGTTGGGATAGGTTAAAATGCGTTGGGCCAGCCGTTCGGTATTGCCTTGAGCAATCCGTGCGCGGATTTGCGCCAGGGTCAAGGAAGAAGGCTCCAGCGCTTTTTTTACCGTCACGGCAATGCCCCGTTCCAACTGCTGCCGCTGTTCGGGTTTTAATTCCACAGAAACACGGGGCACCGCAAAACGTCCTGTTTCGGCAGGCAGCATCGTTTGGGACAAAGAAACGGCCGGGACGGAAATATGAGGATATTTTACCGGGGGCACAATTGCTTTTTTAACGCCGGATTTGGCAACTGCCTTTACCGCCTGCACCGCTTTCTGCGGTACTTGGGCCGGCGCCGGCAAAGGGCCAAGCGTAAGGATGCTGATGCTGACGAGCGACGCAATGACTTGTTTCATTCTCTTTCTGTTTCCTCTTTTTTCTAAACATAAAAAAACCCGCTCTTTCTAAAGGGCGGGTTTATATAGACACAACAAAAATTTTACACAATCATATACAAACTCTCCCTGCTTTTGCACGCATAAACATGGATACCATGCTAATCGTCATATTTAGCATGGAACGGCGAATGTTATGCTTTAAGCAGTAAGAGTTATATTGCATTTTTAAAACCTTTTTTAAAAACAACAAAAATTATTATATCAGTTTTTAAAAAAATATGTAAAACTTTTTTCTAATCTTCTTTCAAAAAGTGCGCTCCGTTTTTATTTGCTACATTATAATGGAATTGCCCCTGCAATAAAAAAAGGCAAATCAGGGTTATATGAATATGGATCCAAAAATAAATGAAAGAACGGACGACGAACTCGTCCTGCTCTTTAAATCCGGATCGTCGGACGCATTTGAAGAATTGGTGTACCGCTATAAAAATTCGCTCTATCAGTATATTATGGCGATGGTACAGGATGAAGGCGCGGCCGGGGATTTGTTCCAGGAAGTATTTATCTCTCTTTTTAAACACGCGGATAAGTACGAACCGAGAGGAAAATTTAAATCGTGGCTGTTTTTAACGGCCCGCAACCGGGTGTTGAATTTTTTTCGGGACAGAGACAAACTGGCTTCTCTGGATCAAACGGATGAAGAAGGCAATGCGTTTTTGCACGATACTCTGCCGGACGGACAGCCTTCGTTGCTAGAAGAACTGGCCGGACGCGAAACGGAAGAAGAAATCCGCCGCGCTTCGCTGGAATTGCCGGCCCGCCAGCGCGAAATGCTGTACCTGCGGCAATATATGTCTTTTAAAGAAATTGCGCAGTTGTTGGACAGACCGCTTGGCACCGTGTTGGCCGATTGCCACCGGGCCGTTAAAAAAATGCAGCGCATTTTGGCGGAAGAACAACCCGCCGCACGCGAGGTAACCTTATGAAGGACTGTGAAAATTTGATGCTGTATGCATCGGGAGAATTGGAGGCGCAAAACAAGGCCGCGTTTGAGCAGCATTTGCAAACGTGTGCGGCGTGCCGGGCGGAACTGGCGTTGCTGCGCCGCACGGAAGAGGCGCTTGCCGCGCCGGCGGCTCCCGCGGCGGTGGTGGAGAAATTATTTTCCAAAACAACGCGCCGTAAATCCTTTTTTGCCGGGTGGAAACCGGCGTTGGCAGGCACTGCGCTGTTGGGAGTGGGCATTTTTATGCTGCTGGCCGGCCTGCATCCGGACAAAACCGCTTTTGACGCGTCGGAAGTAATTGCGTATATGAGCGAAAATTTGGACGACGAATACCTGAGCTTTTCAAACGATTTGGATTTGTTTGAACAGGAATTCTAAACATTAGGAGGGGTTATGAAGAAAGTAATGATCGCCGTTCTCTTGGCGGCGCTGTGCGCCCCGGCTTTTGCTGAAGGCCCGCGCAAATGCAAAGGGGACGACTGCCCGATGCCCAAAGGCCCGCGCGCCGAAGCGGTAAAGGCAAAACAAGATAAGAAAGACGCCCGTGCGGAAGAATTTAAAAAGGCCCGCCGGGAGCACAAAGCCCAAATGAGAGCCACCGAAGAAAAAATGGAAACGTTGGTGCAGGAATACAACAAGCTCAAAGCGGGCAAAAAGAAAGACGCCAAAAAAGAAGAAATTGCCAAGATGGTGGAGTCTATCCGCAAGGAACAAATTAAGTTCAAAGAAGAACAACTCGCCAAATTCCAGGAACGTTTGGAACGGATGAAAAAAGAGTTGGATGAAGAAAAATCCGATAAAAATATAAAAGCCTGGGTAGAAGAAAAGACCAACGCCGTCATTGCCGAAGAAGGTGATTTGGATGTTTTGTTCGGCGGCCCCGCCCCGCGGCGTATGCCCGGCCCCAAAGCCGGCCCGCGCAGAGGCCCCGGCCCCGAAGAGATGGGCCCGCATGCAGGCGGCCCGGCCTTGCCTCCGCCTCCTGCTCCGGCAGAATAGTAAAACATCTGGTTTTTCCGGCTCTTTTGAAAGGGCCGGAATTTTTTTGTTTGGCGGGGAGTATATCCGTTTTCCCCCTGTCATCCGATAAAAAACACCCGGAGCTTTGGCCCCGGGTGTTTTTAAGAAAAGGCGCTTTAGTTTAACAGTTCCGCCCAGGCGTCTTTTTCGGCCTGAATTTGTTGTTTGGCGTTGTCCACTTTTTGCTGCAGTTGTTCTTTGGCGGCGTCGGCGGCGGTTTTCTGGCCGCTGGCTACTTCGGCGGCGGCCTTGGCGTTTTCATAAGACTGTTTGGCATCCAAGAGTTTTTGGCGCGTTTCGGCCGATTTTTGCAAGGCCTGTTCCAGCGTCATCGGCTGGGCGGTTCCGGTGGAAGAAGTCGTACCGGTAGAGGCGCATCCGGCGGCCAATACGGCAGCGGCCGCAAAAAGCATCATTTTTTTCATAGCATTCTCCTTAAATTAAGTTTCTATATTCTATAACATATTTTTAAAAAAATGAATGTTTTTTCTTTCCGCCAAAAGCGCAAGTGCGTTGGAAAAACTTTGTACAATAAATAAAAAAGAAGGAGACCTTTTATGTTCTATATAATTTGTTTGCTGGTAGGAATGGCAATCGGTTCGGGCGCGGCTTGGGCGGCGCTGGCCGGTAAAATCAAATGGCTGACGGCCGAGCAGCAGCGGCTGCTTGCCCTGGAGCCGGAACTAAACCGCCTGCGGGCGGAAAATGCGGCCCTGCAGGTGGAAAAAACCCGCCTGGAGCAGGAGAAAGTGTCCTTGGAGAAGGAAAAAACACTGATTGAGAAAAATTTCAAAGAACTATCGGGCACCTATCAGGCGCAGTTTGCACAGCTTGCGTCCAAAATTTTAGACGACAAAACGAAAGGGCTGGAAGCCAAAAATTCCGAAGCGCTCCGCCCGCTGACGCTGCATTTGGAAAGCTTTGTCAAAAAAGTGGCGGAAATGGAACGGCAAAATACGGCCGTGCAGGCGCGGCTTGAAAAAGGACTGTCTGACGTGATTAAATCCACCGAGAAAATTGACCAAAGCGCCCTGCATTTAACCAACGCCATTAAAGGCGAAGCCATCGTGCGCGGCAGCTGGGGCGAAGAAACGCTAAAACGTATTTTGGACGCCGCCGGCATGAAAGAAGGGTTGGATTATTACCAGCAGGTTTCCGAAGAGGGAAAACGCGTGGACGTGCAAATCGCCTTGCCCGCAGACCGGTGGATTGTGGTGGATTCCAAAACAATTTTTAACCACTACGCCCGCTACTTTAACGCGCAGGATCCCAAAGAAAAGGAAACCTTTTTAAACGAGCACGTGAAAGATGTGAAAAAAACTATCAAGGATTTAAGCTCCAAAAAATACTATAAAAAGTTCCAGGCGGAGGGAGACAAAGTCCAGCCGGATTATACGCTGATGTTCGTCTATCCCGAAAGCGCGCTGTTGGCCGCGGTGGAGGCCGACCCGGATATTTTAAACGAAGCGTGGAAGAACAACATCGCCCTCGTATCGGCCACGTCGTTAATGAGTACGCTTAAGATGGTGTCTAAGCTGTGGGATATAGACAAACAGCACGAGTATATGGAGGATTTTAAAGAGGATATTTTAAAACTGCTGGAAAAGTTTAACGATTTCTTGGTAAATTTTGCCAAGGCGGAAAATGCCGTCTCCGCGGCGGCGGACGCCGTTAAAATCGCCCGCGGGCACATAGACGGCAACCGCGGCGCGTTCCTGCCGGTGGCCCAGCGCATTGTGGATATTTACGAGGTGCCGCTTACCAAAGAAAACGCCCGTCTGTTAAAGCGGATGAATTACGACTACACCGGGCACAAAAGCAAAAACCACCCTGCGGCCAAGGAAATCCCCCCCGCTGACGAAAAAGGATTGTTTGATTAACAAAAAACCCGCCGAAAGGCGGGTTTTTTGTGGGGATTAGAAGCGTTTAAAAATGAAGAATTTGTTTAAAAAGAAACTTACCATCGCTACTAAAAACGAACTAATCAGCCCCGCCAAGTACAAATTGCTTACGCCGGCCAGTGTGAGCGTTTTTAAAATGCCCACGTTTAGCCCGTAACACCCCCCGTAGACGATTGCAAAACGAAGGAGCAGGCGATTGTCCGGATTAAAAAACACCCAGTTTCCAAATGTTTTAAAACTAAACAACGTGCCGATAATCGTGGAACACAAAACGGCCAGCGAGTAGTGCAACCCTATAAAAATAAACAAAGAGTACAGCCCGTAGGCAAACGCCGTATTCAAAGAACCAATGATTAAAAACCGGATAAATTGCTCCGGCAGGCGCGTCAGGCGGGCTAATTGGCGGCAAAGAAGTGAAAACATTTTGTCCTCTTGTCTAACCTAAAAATTTTGCTGAGAAGACCGGCGAAACCGACCAAACGGTTTTACGCGGATTTCTGTATTAAAAAAATATATTCGTAGTTTTTTTCGTCCCGCGTCCATTTTCCCGTCCAGCTCATTTCCGACATTATATTTTTTTTATAATCAATTTTTAAAAATTTTAATAATTTTCCGTTTTGCCGCAAAGCGTCCAATAAATCTTCTTTGGCAATACTGCCGGCGGAACTGTACGAAAGCATAATGTAGCGGGCTTGAGTTTGCGCAAGCAGTTTTTGCAGGGCGTGCAAGGCCCATAAATGCCCGTCGGGCGCGCGGCGGAAATCTTCAAAAACGGATCCGGCCTGCCGGTCGCGCGAGTCCGTGCGGCGGGCGGCCGCGCCAAACAGTTCCGGGCGGTCGTTGCGGATGAGCGTCGTCCAGAAATGATAATACGCCGCATAACGAACGCGGCTGGAGGGCATTTTGACATTATTTGACCCGTAAGGCGGGTCAAAATATGCCAGATCCCAGTTTTGCCGCGCTGCGGCTTGAAAAATATCCTGTTTCCATACCCGGTGCCCGCCGCCGTGTGCAAACCGATGAGGCAGGTGGAGGGTTAAATCGCCCGCGCTTCGGGCAGACCAGCGGGAAAGATAAGAACAAAAATGCCCCAAGGTGCTGTCCACTTTATCCAAGGCCAGCATCAGGCTGCTAAGAAGGACGCACTTGTCCGGCCAGGCAAGAGGCATCCGGTCTATTTCCGCGCGTATGGCGTCGAGCTTTTGCATATTTTTAAGGCGGAAGGGTTTCTTTGCGTCAGTTTCTTTTCCTCCGTAATGCCGGGAAAACCAGCCGTTTTGGCCCGGGAGGGAATTGAGGTGTGCTAGCAGCGGAGCATAAAAAGAATCGGGCCGGGAGGACAATAAATAACATGTGGCAAACACTTCGCTCCAGTCGGCGGTGTCGTTGGCGGTAACGGTGTAGCCGCGGCGGGCCAAGGCCTGGGCTACGCGCGTGGTGCCGCTAAAACCGTCCAGCACGGTTTGCACGCCGGGCAGTTCGGCCGCGAGGGCCAGCAAATAAGGAAGCAGTTTCTTTTTAGAGCCGGCATATTTAATGCCTTGCGTGGACAAACCATCGGACGTGTGTTGCATATTTATATTGTAACCCAAAAACAAAAAAGATGTAAAAACGCCGTTTGCAAGGCTGAAAAAAGGGTTAGTTTTACGCAAATTTAAAAAGACCTTTCGTCGGAGAAACGGCAGGCGTTTTTAAAACTAATCCTTTTTTGCGGTTGTAGAAATGTGCGGCAGAGTGTTAAGGTAAAAACGTAAAAGCACGCATTTTTACATGCAACATTCTTCCTACTAAGGAGTCGTCATGAAGAGCTTAAAAAAATGGGGCGCGGTTTTGGCCCTGATGGGCATATGCGCGGCCATTTGTTTTGCAGACGAGGCCCGCGCCGCCACTTCGGCACAAACGTCCGCCAAGCACGAACAGCGCCAGCTTGCCCGCCAACGGGTGGAAAATCATTCGTTCTCGGACTTTGGAAGCAAATATATAGAAGCCAAAAAATTTTTAACCGACAAATTGGGCCTGCAGGTTGGGCTGGACATTTCCTACACGGCACAACGCGTGGCGCCCGGCGGCAAACAAACCGCCATACAAGGTATTTATTACCCGTACGTTACGTGGACGCTGTTCCAAGACCGGGCGTGGGGTTCGGGCGCCTTGAACGTGAACTACAATTATATCCACTATTGGGGGCAGCAGGCGGAGGTGCTGCAAGACCGCGCCAACCTTGTTTCTGCCATAAACGATTACGACGCCAACCAGTACTTCTTTTCTCAATTCACCTACACCCATACCCTGCCGGGAAAGTGGGACTGGCTGTCCGTTACCGCGGGGCAGTTTCCGCTTTACAACTTTGACGGTACGGAATATGTGGACAACCAGCAAACGGGACTGATGAATTACGCCCTGTCGCAAAATGCTTCTTCGGCGTATCCGTTGGCCTCGCTGGGGGCGTATGTGCAGGCGCAAAACAGCCGCTTTACGTTTGCCGCCGGCTATCAGGACGCTACCAACATTACCGGGGCCGAAATTCACGGCAAAACCGCTTTTGACGGCAAGTACACCGGTTTTGGCTCTTTTGCTTGGACGCCCTCTTTTAAATGGGGCGACGGGCAGTACAGCTTTTTGTATTATTATCAGCCGGCCGTGGCCCAGCAGGATGAAAACGTAAACGGCTGGTCATTTAATATGCAGCAGAATATCGGCAGCAAATGGGCGCTCTTTGGCCGCGCCAACGGCTCTACGGGCGGTGCGGTGCCGATTAAAAATTCTTACGTCTTGGGAATTTCACTGCTAAACCCGCTGGGGCGCAACCCGCAGGATGTGATTACGCTGGGTGCGGCGTACAACCGCCTGAGCCCTGCCGGGGCGGGATATCCCCCCTTCCTTCGCAGCGGCGAGACGGTCATCGAGCTGCAATGGGTGTGGGGCATTGGCAAATTTGTAACGGTTACTCCGGATATTCAATTCTATCCGAGAGCCGGTTTCAGCCCGGATCAGGGGGTAACAACTGTGGCCGGGCTGCGTACAACAGTGATGTTGTAAGTGGGGTAGTTCCATACATAAGGAGAAATAGCATATGGAAAAAGAATTAGTGTTAGGCACCAGATATCCGACGTTGGCCTTTATTTCGGGCGGAGCCGGCCAAGCGGCCGACGGCATCCCGCCGCAGCCGTTTGAAACGTTTTGCTACGATTCGGCCTTGCAGCAGGCCAAAATTCAGGATTTTAACGTTATTCCGTATACGTCTGTTTTGCCCAAAGACTTGTATAGAAACATTTACCCGGTGGACGCCGTGGCCGACCAGTTCACCCACGGGGCCGTGCTGGAAGTAATTATGGCGGGCAACGGGGCGCGCATTGAAGATCATAAAGCCATCGCCACGGGGGTAGGCGTGTGCTGGGGCAAGGACAAGAAAGGAAACCTCGTCGGCGGTTGGGCGGCGGAATATGTGGAGTATTTTGATACGCCCATTGATGACGAAATCGCCTCCGGCCATGCGCATATGTGGCTGAATAAATCGTTGAACCACGAGCTGGAAATCCGCGGGGTGGAAAAACACAGCGAATTTCAAATTTGGCACAACTATATCAACATTACCCAGCCGTTTGCATACTGCCTGACGGTAATGGGATTTTTGAACTTTAAGTTTGCGCCGGTTGCCGTGCCGCATCAGAAAGCGCTGGATTAGGCGTTTTTGTTTAGAATCGTTCGGGGGATCTATGGGAGATAAAAACAATACGGCAACAAAGCTGGGCGTAATTGGCCTGGCCAGTATCGTCATTAGTTCTATGGTCGGGGGAGGCGTGTTTTCCCTCCCCCAAAATATGGCCGCCGGCGCCAGCGCGGGAGCCGTGCTGTTGGCGTGGGTGATTACCGGGATTGGGATGTATTTTATCGCCAATACGTTTAGCATTCTGTCGCGCGTAAAGCCGGATTTAACTTCCGGCATCTATATGTATGCGCGGCAGGGGTTTGGGCCGTATGTGGGCTTTACCATCGGCTGGGGGTATTGGCTGTGCCAGATTTTCGGCAACGTGGGCTTTGCCGTCATCACGATGGACGCGCTGAATTACTTTTTCCCCCCGTATTTTGCGGGCGGGAATAACTTGCTGTCTATTGTATGCGGCTCGGTGCTGATTTGGGTGTTTAACTTTGTGGTGCTGCGCGGCGTGAAGCAGGCGGCGGTGTTAAATATCATCGGCACGATTGGCAAATTGGTGCCGCTGTTGCTGTTTATTTTAATTTTGCTGTTTAGCTTCCATATGGATAAATTTGACTTTAATTTTTGGGGCCATATGGCGGAAGGCGGCAAAACGCTGGGATCTTTGCCCGAGCAGTTAAAAAGCACCATGCTCGTTACGCTGTGGGCGTTTATCGGCATAGAAGGGGCGGTGGTGCTGTCGGCCCGGGCCAAAAGCCAGGCGGCGGTCAGCAAAGCCACGTTTCTGGGCTTTTTGGGGTGTTTGGTCATCTATATCGGCTTGTCTGTCCTGCCGTTTGGGTTTCTGACGCAGGAAGAAATCGCCGCCGTGGCCAATCCGTCTACGGCGGGCGTGTTGGAGAAAGTCGTCGGCCCGTGGGGCGCGTGGGTCATGAATATCGGCCTGTTGATTGCGGTGCTTTCCTCGTGGCTGGCCTGGACGATGATCGCCGCCGAAATTCCGGCCGCCGCGGCCGAAAACGGCACTTTCCCCAAGCAGTTTGCCATTCAGAATAAAAACGGCGCGCCGTCCGTATCGCTGTGGGTAACGAGTATCATTATGCAGCTGGCGATTTTTATGGTGTATTTTTCCAACAACGCGTGGAACACCATGCTTTCCATTACGGGGGTGATGGTCTTGCCGGCGTATATTGCCAGCACGGCATATTTGTGGAAGATGACCGAAGACGGCGAGTTTGCCAAAATCTCTTCCACGGGCCGCGCGGCGGCGTTGTTTACCTCGGTCATGGGCACGCTGTACGGGTGCTGGCTGGTGTATGCAGCGGGGCTTAAATATTTGTTCCTGGCGGTTATTTTTCTGGCGCTGGGGATACCGGTATTTGTGTGGGCGCGCCGCCAGCAAAAAGACGGCAAGCCCGTCTTTCGCGAAGGAGAAGTGGCGGTGGTTACGCTGCTTATCGTGTTTGCATTGGCGGCTGTTTACGTATTTTCCCGCGGGCTGGTGAGTATTTAACAAAAACGCAAATAGAAAACCCCGCCTGACAAGGCGGGGTTTTTTGTGGCGGTAAAGCGGTTTGTCGTGCGGAGCGGTATGATACTAAACCGTTCTTAAGAAGCGTGGGCGGCGTGGAAAAATTATACTTCGGGCGGTTGTTGTTTTTTGTGTTCAAATTTTTGGATTTCCTGCACAATACCCGCCGTCAGCACGGCTGTGGTAATGGCAAAAAGCACCAGGCCCATGGCTACCGTAATGACGGTGATGATCCGTCCGAAAAGCGTAATGGGCACAATGTCGCCGTAGCCCAGCGTGGTAAAAGTTTCGGCCGACCACCACATGGCGTCCAGCATATTGCGGAATACTTCCGGCTGGGCGGCGTGCTCCACCCGGAAAATCATAAAAGCGCTCCACACCCACAGCATCAGCAAAAATGCCCCGCAAATGGACAGTTCGCTTTTTTTCTCGCTGACCACATTGTTTACCAGCTGAATGGCATTGGTGTAGCGCATCAGCATTAAAATGCGAAATACGCGCAGCATGCGCACCATGCCCGTGCCCAAAATAAAGAAAGGCGAAATGGCAAACAAGTCAATCAGCATTAAAGGCGTGCACATGTATTCCAGCCGGCCTACAATCGGGCGGCTGAAGCGGGGGTCTTCGGTACAGGTAATCAGCCTAAGGGCGTATTCCAGGGCAAAAATCAGGCTCATGACCAAGTCCACGTGGTAGATGATGCGTTTTACCGCGGGGCTTACGTCCTGCACGCTTTCGAGCACGTCTACGGGCACGCTGAGCAAAATAAGCGTAATAATAAGCGCGTTGAGCGCAGTGGTTACTTTGCTGCGGTTGTTAAATTGCAGGATATCGTATAGGTAGCGTTTGGCGCTGGGTATGGTTTTGGTCATAAAAGTCTCCCTTAGTTACTTTAGCAAAGCGGGATGAGCGGGGCAAGATATTTTTTAGGTTAGAATATTATACAATACCCCTATGAACAGTGAACTTAAAGAAGCTGCCAAATGGATTAAAAACGCCTCTTACGGCGTAGTTTTTACGGGGGCCGGCGTAAGCGTGGAAAGCGGCATTGCGCCGTTTACCGGGCAGGGCGGGCTGTGGAACCAGTACGACCCCAAGTATATTGAAATTAATTTTTTTCAAATGCATCCGGCCGAGTCTTGGCGGGAAATGAAAAAGATTTTTTTTACGGATATGGACGAAGCCTCCCCCAACAAGGCGCACGAAGTGATTGCCAAGTTGGAAGAAAAAGGATATGTAAAAGGCGTCATTACCCAAAATATAGACGGCCTGCACCAACGGGCGGGATCTAAAAACGTGCAGGAGTTTCACGGCACCATTCACACGCTGTCGTGCGTTCGCTGCGGGCGGAAATACAAGCTGGAAGACGTAAACCTGGAGGAAGAACCCCCGCATTGTTTTTGCGGCGGCGTGCTAAAGCCGGATTTTGTTTTTTATGGCGAAGGCATTCCCCCCCGCGCGTATGAAAAATCGTTGGAAATGGCACAAAATGCCGAGGTGATGATTATTGTAGGAACGGCGGGGCAGGTAATGCCGGCATGCAGTTTGCCGCTGGTGGCCAAGCAGTTTGGAGCCAAAATTATTGAAGTAAACCCGCAGGCCTCCTCCTTTACGGGCACCATTACCGATTTGTATTTTGCGCAAAAAGCGGGCGATTTTTTTGCCCAATTGGAAAAAGAATTAAAATTATAAATCTGCGTTTTGCAAAAAACCCGCCTGCGGGCGGGTTTTTTTATGCGGTGCAAATAAGTTTTACAGCTTTTCGGCTTCCTGCTGGACGGATTGTTCACATGAGCGCATGGCGGCGATGGTTTTTTCAAACAAGGTTTCCAGCGGCCAGCCCAAGAGGGCGGCCCCTTGGGTAATTACGTCGCGCGAACAGCCGGCGGCAAATTTTTTGTCTTTAAATTTTTTCTTCAGGCTGGCAACTTCCATATCGCTCACGCTTTTGGACGGGCGCATCCGCGCGGCGGCGCCTATCAGGCCGGTCAGTTCGTCCACGGCAAAAAGCACTTTTTCCATTTCGTGCTCGGGTCTGACGTTGCTTACCAGGCCGTAGCCGTGGGAGCATACCGCGTGCACCAGCTCGGGGCCGGCGTTAATTTCCGCCAGCAGCTGCGGGGCTTTTTGGCAGTGTTCCTGCGGAAATTGCTCAAAATCAATATCGTGCAACAGCCCGCACAACCCCCAAAAATCCGTTTCCTGCGCGTATCCCAACGCTTGGGCGTACCAGCGCATCACGGCTTCCACCGTTAAAGCGTGCAAAAGATGAAAGGGCTCCTTGTTGTATTTTTTTAACAGTTCTAACGCTTGCTCGCGCGTAAAATTAGGGTTCATATTTACTCCTGAAAATTAAAAAGTGTATTGGTCAATCATAAAAATTTTGACGGACGGGTCTTCTTTTATATTGTTTACCATAAACGGTTTTTTTAAACTGGGGCGCACCGTGGAAGAATAATAAATGGCTTTAGGCATTTTGGGAAAGTAAGCCCGCAGATACGGATATTTGCCAAAACTGGTTGAAACGGCCGCGGGGAGGTATTCTTGCCACTGCTTCAGTGCTTGTTCGTTTAGCTGCTTGCGTTTTTGCGGGTCGCCGCCGTCTTTGTCAAATTCATCGGGCAGCTGCAGCAAAAGAGACAAGTCTTTTTCTTTAATCATTTTGGCGGTTTTTCCGGGGACGGATTCAAACAGTAAATTGTCCGTCGGCACGCCAAAGGCTTTGGCGGTCAGCAAAATTTGGTTTAGCTGTTCCGGCGTCAGCTCGCTTTTCAGATCCAGCCAATAGGCTTTTTGGGCCGGATCATCCACGGCGGCAAAAATATCGGAGAGGCGTATGCCGTCCTCTATTTCGTCCAGGTCGTGCGCTACGGCCAGTTTTCCGTCTGAAGTGGAAATTAAATCCACCTCGTAGCCTTCAAACCAATCGTCCTTGGCGTCTGCCCGGCGGGGCGTATTTACTTTATGAATATAGAGCAGTTCCTGGGGTGCTTTCCATTCGGAATGAGGGGCCTCTAAGCTCGGTTCCTGCAACAGCTCCACCGGCAGGAACTTCCATTCGGTGTACACGTACATAAACGCCGCATACGCGCCAAACGCAACCACGGCCAGTAACACGACAGATAAGAAAATGCGGGATTTTTTCATACTCAGTAAAGTTGGCAAGGCAAAAAAATACCGCTCCCGGTCTTAGAGAGCGGTACTTCTTTTTCGTTTAGTTTGCAAAGCGGTTTTCGCCTTCGGTGCTGGGCAGCACGAGGAAAATCAGCAAAATCAACGTACCGATAAACGGCAACAGGGAAATAAGCACCCACCAGCCGGAGCGGTTTGTGTCGTGCAAGCGGCGCACCAAAATAGCCAACGAAGGCAACAGCACGGCAAAAGTACACAGGAAATAAAGAATATCGCCCGCGTCTCCAAAGAAGCTCAAAATTACGCTTAAAATGAAAAAGACGATGAAGTTAAACAAGACAAACAACCAGTACGTTTTGCGGGTTGCGCAGCCTTTAAAATCCACATAGTGGTTTTTAAGCACGTCCCAGTAATACGTCATAAATGCTTTCATACACCCCTCCTGTAATTTACTTCTTTCCAAAGCATACAATAAAATAGTTGTTTCTGCAAGCAAAAAACCTGGCAGTCCCGTCGGCAGGCGGGCTAATTTCGGGCGGCTGCACACGCGGGCAGCGCCTGCAGATACGTGTCTATCGCCTGTACTTCTTGTGCCGTCAGCCCCAAAAGGTGACACACGTGCTGATTGATTTGGGCTTGCAGTAGGTGAATGTCCGCCTGAGGATTTGCGGATTTTTGGCGGTAGATTTCTTGGGCCAGCGTTTCGACAGTCCGCTTGATTTCGGGTGCGGCGGCGGGTACGGGAAGGGCTTTAAGCGGCGCAGAATAGAGCTCCAGCAGGTTTCCTTTTCGCTTGCCCCGGCAGGAAAGAAACGCAAAATACGGGGCGGAGTTAAACAGGCCCAGCAAATACCAGAGCGAAAATCCGTCTTTCGGGTTGGAAATAAAATAAACATCCGAACTGGCGTACCAAGGCCCTGCTGCAAATGCAAACGTATTGCGCGGCGAGCGCTGGGGCACGACGATTTTTTCCGCTTCAAAATCCATTTTCCGACGGACGGAACCAAACCAATACACCCCGCGCGCCAGCAGTTTATTAATGCCGTTATTGTTTTGTTTGCGGGCCCGCAGTACCGGGGCAAACCGGGCCAAATGGGCCCGCAGGTGCTCGTAGCGGGAAAAATCCAGTTCCCGGTCGTTGGGATAGAAAAAATCAATCAGCCACCGTTTGGGCGTTTGGCGGGCGGTGTAGGGCGAAATGTCCGAATTTTTAAAAAAAGGTTTTAGCTTTTGCTTTTCGTAAGCATTTAGGTGCAGAGTATCTTTTTCTTGCTCGGAAAGGACAAACACCCCCTCTCCCTTTTTTACCCCGGGCAATCGAAAATGCCTGAGGTGGGAAGCGGAAATTTTGTCGCACCCGGTCATCAGGCCGTTAGTTACGCAGGCGATTTCTTGCAGTGTATGCGGGCAGGTTTCCATTTTAAGAAGGGCGCTTTCCAGCGGCGTTTGCTGCACGCGGGTTTGAATCAATAACGCCGGCGTGCGGTACAGCGCGGCCTGCGGCAGGATTTGGTTTGCAATTTGGCAGGGCGGTTTTTCGGACGCGTTATTTTTTTCAAATACGCTAAGCAGCGTATGCTGGCCGGCGGCGCGCTCAAAGAGGCGTTGGTTTTCAAAATTCTGCAAATAAAGAAAAGCGGCTTTTTGTTTCAATTCTTTGCGCAGTACAAAGGCTCCGGCGGCGGAAGTAAAATAAGAAGTGGTTAAAAAACCGCCGATTCCCCCCTCTTTTAATAAATCCAATGCCAAATAAAAGAAGAAATACAACAAATCGCTTTTGGGGGCGGCCATGGGCTTCCAAAGCGGGTTGCGGCGCAGTTTTTCAAACACCGGGCTGTGGCCTTTTTGGCCTAAATAGGGCGGATTGGAAAGGATGACGTCAAACCCGCCGTCGGCGTGAAAAAGCTCCTTTGCCTGCAGGCGCCAAATACTTTTTCCGTTGCGGCAGGCGAGGGCGTCGGCCGCGAAGAGATGCGGGCAAAAATTGCCGGGTAGGACGGCAAGACCCTGCTGGCGGCATACCAGCGCCAGGCGCAGGCGCAGTTCTTCCAGGGCGCGCTTGGAAATATCGCCTGCATATAAGTTGTGCTGTATTAGGGAAAGCAGAACGTGCGGCCCGTTTAATGCGGGATTTAATGTTTGGCGAAGGCGCGTTAATTCCAGCACAAACGGCACCACTAATCCCCCGGCCCCGGCGGCCGGATCGCAAAAGGAAAGGCGGCTTAAAAAAGCGTCCAGCGCAAGGGCCCGCGCCCGCGGGAGCGGGCAAATGGATTGTTCCAGCAAAGAGAGGGCTTCTTGCCTGCCCAGGCCACAGCGGCGCGCCAATACTTCATACAGTACGGCCCGGGCCGTTTGACGGGCTAGGCCCCACGGCGTAAAAAATACGCCGCGCGATTTGTTTTTCGGTTGAAAAAATTCATACAGTACGGCCAGCGTTTGCGGCGCAAGGGCGCCAGAGGATCCTTCCGGCCCGGTGGTCAATCCCTGCAAAATAGCCTGCGCCGCCGCGGGCGGTGCTGGGAAAAAAGAAACGGCGCGCGCTTTTGCCAAAAGAAAAGAAGGGCCTGCCAGCCGTTGGATAACAAATTGGCGCAGAAAGGCATAAATTTCCGGCTTTTTCCAGCCGGATTTTTCAAAAATACGGGTTAAACGGCGCAGGGTGGCAATATCCATTTTTATGTGCCGCGCAGCAGGCGCTCGCGGATGAGGAATGTTTCGTAGAGGGCTTTTGTCCGCTCCAAACGGTAATAGCGGACGAAAAAGTCCAGCCCGTCGGGTTCTTGGGCTTGCATAAGCGCCATTTTGCTTTTTAATTCGTCAATTTTCGCCGGGAGCTGCGTAAGCGGGGTTTTGCCAATGGTTTGGCGCAGTTGCTGGCCTTCTTCCGCCCCTACAATCAGATCCGGCCACGAAGACCCTACCCGAAGCACGTGTTCATACGGCACGCCGAAGGCTTCGGCTGCGGCATAGGTTTCGTAGACAGGGGCCAGCGTTTGAAGAACGGTTTTTACTTGCAGGTATTGGGCAAAAGCGGGATTTTCTTTTTGCGTGAGGTCTGCCTGCCGGGCGAGCCGATCCATATAATAGCGCAAAAAGCCCAGCCGTTGGGCGTCCGTCATCGGCTGGCCGGCCCCGGGCAGATTGATTTTCAGCACGCGTTTGCGGCGGATAATCAGCGAGGGGCGTTTGGCAACGGCGTTTTGCAATACTTCCTGCAGCGTTTTAAAATACTCCAAGCGTAATTTTTGCAGGTAATAGCGTTCAAATTCATAGCCTTTGAGGGTTTGCGGGTCTTTGGCAAGGAGGGCATTTAAGTCGCTGTTGGTTTGGTGCAGGATATTTCTTGCCCACGCTTGCTGTTCGGCCAACGTGTTTAAAGCGGCAAAAGACGAAATTTCTTTCACGTGCAGGACAAACGCCGGCGGCTGAACGGGGTCTGCCAAGAGGTGTTGGACGGCTTCTTTGGTAAAGAGGGAAGACGTTAATTTTTCGGGCAGCAGGGGCCGGTAGAATTCTTCCAGTTCGGCCAGGGTATTGGTAAGCAAATTTTGGTGCCGCCAAAAAGCGGGTTCATCGGCCTGGGCCTGCGGGTAGAGGGAAAGCGCATTAAACAAGTGCGCATCCCGGTCGTGAAAATACGCCAGTTTGCCCAAGGCGGCTTTTTCGCTTGATGTTTTTTGCAATAAAATTTCTTTTTCCATTCGGCTGAAAACACCCGAATGGCTCACCCGGTGCAGCAGCCAGTTATAAGGGGTGGTTTTAACGGAAAAACCGGTAACCGTGTGGCTTAGCGGAATGGAAAGAGCCGCCCGGCCGCTTACAAGGGCCGGATTGTGTTTAAGAAGCGTTTCCCAAACTTGTTTTCCCCCCCGAAACCAAGGCGAAACGGCCTGCGCCTGCACCGGCGGCAGGGCCAGCCAAAAAAGACACAAGAAAACGGGTATCCAAAAGCGGGGTTGTGTTTTCATACGGTTTGGGCGCGCTCCTCCCTTTCTTTCATTATAAACGAAAAAGAGGTGCTTCTCAATGGGACAAAGGGCCTATTTCAGCGGGTGTTTTGGGCCTAGCATCAAACAAAAAAGGCGGGCTTTTGCAAGCCCGCCTGGCAGAGCCATTAGAACTATTTGACTTTTTTGCCTTGTTCCAAGAGCAAGGTGTAGGTGGTCATGTCCGTAATTTCAGCCGGGCCGAAGTACTGGATCGGGCCGGGGAATACGTACAAGTCTTCCACCGCCCAGAGGTCGCGGTTTTTGGCCAGGTGTTTAAACGGTTCGCCTTTGAGTTCCACCAACGCTTTTTTGATGACGGGTTTTTCTTTGCCTTTGCGGCGTTCAATGTTCATCATCATCGTCAGCGGGATGCCGCCGCATTCCCAATCCTGCGCTTTTTTGGTCAGCTTGCGCACGGAAGAGAGATAGCCGGAGCATTTGTTCAGCGCCAGCACCGCCGCGTTGTAACCCAAGGCGTAGGTGTAGTTGGCGTCAAAGGTGGAGGGCACGCCGCAGCGGCCTTCGTAGCCGAAGAAGTGGGTAATGGCGGCAAATTTGCCGTTGTATTTGCCCGCTTTTTTCATTTCGGCCAATTTGGTGCGGATCATTTCCACCAGCAGTTTTTCGGTTTCAATCAAGGACACCTGCACGTTGCCGTGCGGATCGCGGTCCAGCATCAGCTGGCTGGCGATGCCTTCCGGCAAAGATCTCATCAAATCCGCCAATTTGGCAGGCAGTTTGGAGAGGATAAAAGCCTTCTTTTCCGCCACGGTGTTCATCTTGGAAAGTTCGGCTTCGTTGTCGGCCAGGGAATCGTTCAGCGCGCTGATGAGTTCCTTCATTTCCGGGATAAATTCAATCAGTCCTTCCGGAACCAGCACCACCCCGTAGTTCTTGCCGGCTTTGGCGCGTTTGGCAATGAGCTGGGCCAAGTTGTCTACGATTTGGCCGAGGGTCATCTTTTTGGCCAACACTTCTTCGCCAATTAGTACGGCGTTGGGATGCGTTTTAAACGCCACTTCCAGCGTGATGTGCGAAGCGCTTCTGCCCATCAGGCGGATGAAGTGCCAGTATTTGCGCGCGGAGTTTACGTCGCGGCAGATGTTGCCCACGAGTTCGGCGTAAATTTTGGTGGCGGTATCAAAACCGAAGGAAGTTTCAATTTGTTTGTTTTTGAGGTCGCCGTCAATCGTCTTGGGTACGCCGATGACGCTGATGTCCACCCCTTGTTGTTTGAGGTATTCGGCAATCACGCAGGCGTTGGTGTTGGAGTCGTCTCCCCCCACCACGACCAAGGCGTCCATTTTATTGGCGATTAAATTGTCTTTAGCCGCTTTTAGCTGTTCGTCCGTTTCAATTTTGGTGCGGCCGGATTGGATTAAGTCAAACCCGCCGGTATTGCGGTAATCTTTCATCAGGGCCGGGGTAATTTCCACCCATTTGTTTTCCACGATGCCGCTGGGCCCGCCCAAGAATCCGAACAGTTTGTTTTTGGGGTTGGCTTTTTTGAGGCCGTCCAACAGCCCGCCGATGACGTTATGCCCGCCCGGGGCCTGACCGCCGGAGAGCACCACGCCCACGCGCACCGCTTTTTTGGCTACGGCACTGTTGGCGCCTTTTACAAAGGTAATTTCCGGCAAGCCGTAGGTGTTGGGAAAAATCCGTTTGACGGCGGCTTGGTCGGCTACGCTTTTGGTGGCCTTGCCGAATTTCGGTTTTACGAAGGCCGGGCCTTTTTGCAAAATAGCAGGCAGCACGGGCTGGAATTTGCAGCGGTGCCGCTGAAGTTGGGAACACTCACATTTAGCAGTGTGTTTAGTGGACATTGTCATCTCCTGTACAAAAATGAAAATCCTTTTATTTATTATACCAAATTGCGCTCGTACGCATAGAGAGCGCCGGGCTAGAAATCAAACCACAGCTGCCGGCCGGGAAGCGGCGGTGCGGGCGGGTTGGAAAGCGTCAGCCCCAGCAGGCGCGCTTTTTGGCGGGAAAGATTGGTTTTGTGCAGCAGCAGGTTTTCGCCGGCGTGTAAAAAATCGGCTTCCGAAGCGAAGGGCTGTTCAAACGTTTGGGAGCGGGTAATTTGTTTAAAATCGGCGTATTTGAGTTTAAGCGTTACGGTTTTTCCGCTAAAATGCATCCGTTGGGCGCGCAGCCAGGTTTTGTGCGCCAGCTGTGCCAGTTCGCGCCGCAGAAAAGAAAGGTCGTCCGTGTCAGCCGCGAAAGTGTTTTCCGCTCCCACGGAAAGGTGTTTGCGGTTGGGTTCCACTTGGCGTTCGTCTATCCCGCGGGCGTAGCCAAAGTAGGCGTGCCCGGCTTTGCCGAACCGGGCCGTCAGTTCCGCTTCGGATTTTTGGCGCAAGTCGGCCCCGGTGTAAATGCCCAGCCGGTGCATTTTTTGGGCGGTTACTTTCCCGATTCCGAAAAATTTTTCCACCGGCAGTTTGGCCACAAACGCTTCCACCTGTTTGGGTTTAATGACAAATAAACCGTTTGGCTTTTTGTAGTCGGACGCAATCTTGGCCAGCATTTTGTTGACGGACACCCCCGCCGAGGCCGTCAGACGCGTCGTTTGAAAAATTTTGGCTTTTATTTCCCGGGCGGCCTGGGTGGCGCACGGCAGGTGCGAAACGTCCAAAAAGGCCTCGTCTATGGAAAGCGGTTCCACCAAATCGGTATACTGGCGGAAAATGGCGCGGATTTGGCGGGAAACGGCTTTGTATACGTCCATGCGGCCGGGGATAAAAATAAGCTGTGGGCAAAGTGCTTTGGCCCGGGCGGCAGATTGCGCCGAATGAACGCCGAAGCGGCGCGCTTCGTAGCTGGCGGTGGCCACCACGCCGCGGGGGCCGTCGTGCCCGACGGCTACCGGGCGGCCGCGCAGGGCGGGATTGTCGCGCTGTTCTACGGCGGCAAAAAAGGCGTCCATATCAATATGAATAATTTTGCGTATGTGCATAGCGGAAATCTGCCTGTGGTATATTGTAGCACTTTGCGGGAGCCCGTTCCTTAGAGGGCACGGCCGACGCGGACAAAAGAGAAAATTTGGAATGTTCGGGCAATTTGTTGTAAAATATATATAAAGAAAGTATGGCCCCCATAGCTCAATGGATAGAGCATCTGCCTTCTAAGCAGGGGATATAGGTTCGATTCCTATTGGGGGTATTTTGGTATAGCGGCTTTTAACGGCTAGTCCCCGTTAAGAGCTTTTTTTATGCCTAAAGACCATCCTGCCTATTTCCTTGCCGCGCGAAAAATTTTGCCGGATTGCCGCGCTAAAACGACTGTTTAAAATTAGGTCTTTTTTCCCTGGTTTTTTTATCCGGAAAATAGTATAGTAAAAAATACCCAAAGTACCCAAGGAGCCTGCTTATGAAACATATATTAGGTGTACTGATTCTGCTTTGTTTGCCGCTGGCTTCGTTTGGCCAGCTGAGCAAGCTGGGCCCTTCGGTTGGAAAAGCGCTTGCCACAAAACAGCCTGCTGCGGCGCAGGCGGCAAAGGTTTCCAGCAAAGTGCTGAAAGCCAACTACCTGTTAACGAACCAATCCATACAGCTGTTTCAGCAAATTCATATGCAAAAAGTGGCCAATGTGTTTGCGGATACGGAGCTGGAGGCCGCCGTGGCTCAATCTGTAGTGGAGCAAATGCAGCAGGAGGCGGCTGTCTCTTTGGCGGCGCTGACGGCCAAAATGGATAAAGAGTATGCCCAATGGGCCGATGCGCTGCTGCGGGAGCGGAACCCCAATTTCCTGCCCAAGAAAGATCCGTCCATCCCCGGGCTGTTGGCTTTTTCTCCCGATCCCAAACAAAAAATACATATCACCCCGCGGTTTTTTCGGGAGTGGGCGGCCACGATTCCCGCCTATGAAGAATTGCCGGAAGAGGTAGCCGGGCTGATTGCGGCGCTTCGCAAGCGGTTGATTGCCTTGGAAACGGATACGTTTAAAGAAACGCGTCTGTATATGAAGGCCAAATCGCATTTAAATCCGGTGGATGATTTTAATTCAAACCGCTATTATCAAAAGCAAATGGCCAAATCCAACCGCGCTTTATTAAACATTTCGAAAGAATCGGCCCAGTGCGTGGCGGATTTAGTGTATTTGCTTAATTTGTATCCTTCCTTGTTTAAAGACTCTTTGACACTCCTGGCGGCGAAGCTGGATCACGGCCTGCAAACGGAATTTACCGCTTACCTGCGCCGGCAGATTGACCTCCCCCCGCAGAAAGAAAATATCTCCCGCCCGGTGGGGTTTCAGCAGGATCGGAAACAGCCGCCCGTCTTAACGGGAAAAACGTTTAACGGCTTCTATTAAAAAAATCCCCGCTTCGGCGGGGTTTTTTTCGTCCTGCGAAACGAACACAAAATGGTAAAATAAAAAAGATCATTCTTTTCGGAGTATTTTTGATATGGCCAGAAATTTATCGTTTTCTTATTCCAAAATGGGGATGTATAAAGAATGCCCCCAAAAATACAAATTCCGCTACGTGTATATGCTGCCGGAACAACCCAAGTATTATTTTGCGTTCGGCTCTGCCCTGCACGAGGTGATGGAATATATTTACAACCCGGCCAATGCAGCTTTCCCCACTTTGGCGCAGGCGTTGGATTTTTTTGAAAAGCATTGGAACAAAACTTCCTACGAACAAAAAGGATATGCTTCCGTGGAAAAAGAACTGGCCGGCTATGCGGAAGGGCGGCGGATTATAGAATCGTATTATGCGCAGAATGCGGCGCATTTTTTTCATCCGCTGTCGGTGGAAATGAAAAGCACGCTGGAAATGGACGGGCTGAATTTAATCAGCATTTTAGACCGCATTGATTATTTGGGCGACGGGAAGGTAAAAATTCTGGATTACAAAACGGGCAAAACCGTCCAGCGCGAGCCCGACCAGCTGTATATGTACCAAAAAGTGGTGGAGAATTCCCCCGCCGTCAAGGCGTTGGTGCAAAAAGTGGATCCCGGCGTAAAAGAACTGCGGGTGGGCCAGCTGAGTTTTTATCATTTGCCTACGCTGCACGAGATGACGTTTGAACGGGCGCCCGACCGCGAAATTTTTGAGTTTTGGCAGGGCGTTTTAAAAGTGGCCGATAACATCCGCGCCGGAAAGTTTGACCCGACCCCCGGCGAAAACCAATGCCGCTGGTGCGATTACCGCAACATCTGCCCGGTGTTTACCGGCAAGGATTACAACCCGGCTTCGGCACAAGGGGCAAAAGAAACGCCCGCCGCGGCGCCCCAAAACGAACAAGACGAACTGAGCGATAAAATAGACCGCTGCGGCGCCCTGTTGGACGAAGCCAAACAACTGCAGCGGGAAATTATTGCGCTGATGAAAAAAAACCATTTTGAGCGCCACTTCGGCCGCCAGTACAAGGCGGAACTTTCCCGGATAGAAAAATTGGAATTTACCGACAAAGAAAAAGTGGTGGAACTGTTGCGCACGCTCAAACTGCTGGGCAAGGTGCTGGTGCCCACGCAAAGCACGGTGGCAGGGTTGTTGCAGGACGCTTCCGTGCCGGCACAGGCAAAAGAAAAATTACAGGCCTTTGCCGTTAAAACCGAAGAGGAAAAATTATCCATTGACAAGGCGGAATAACATGATGGCAGCTAAAAAACAAGACTTTCGCGTAAAACTTTCTGTGTGCAGTGTAGTTGCTTTTCTGTTGCTGTTTATGGCGGCGCGGCTGGCGCTGTTGCTGTTGAACCGGGATTTCTTTTCGGCGCTTGGCGGCGGAGAAATTTTTTCCGCTTTTTTAAACGGCGCCCGGTTTGATCTTTCTATAATTGCCCTGTTTGTGGGGCCGGTTGTTTTTCTTTTAAACTGGCCGGTTAAATCCCCCCGCTGGGTAAAAATATGGGCCTCTGTGCTGGTGGTGCAGTGGATTTTTCTGGCCGGGTTTTTAATCGGCGATTTAATTTATTTCCCGAAGGTAAACCGGCACATCGCCGAAGAAATCATCCAGCTTTCCAACGATTGGGGCTTTATTATTTCGTATATCTTTACGCAAACGTGGCTGCCGTTGGTGCTTTTGTTGGGCCTGCTGGCGTTTGCCGTGTGGGGCATCAGCCGCCTGACGGACAAGTATTACGCCCCCCGCCAATGGGGAATTGCCAAAAATGCGGGGTTTTTGCTTTTGCTGATTGCTTTGTGCGTGTTGGGCATCCGCGGCCATTTGGGCGGCGGTAAATCGCTTGGCGTGGCGGACGTGTACAACTACACCGATTCGCCGGCCGGGTCGGCGCTTATTTTAAACGGAGCGTTTACGGCCTATCAAGTGGGCCGAAAAGGCACGCTTGACGTGGTCAACCCCTACCCGGTTGAACAGGCGGTAAAAACGACGCAAAAACTTTTTATCTCTCCCGATGAAGAACTGCCGGATCCCGCCTATCCGCTGATGCGCCGCCATACGGATGAGCAAGACCACCAGCACTACAACATCCTGATTGTTTTGCTGGAAGGGTGGCATCCGTATTATGTGGACGGTTTGTCCGGCAATCATTTTGGGGCCACGCCGGTGTTTGACCAAATTCTTACAGACGGCGTAACCTTTACCAATGCCTATGCGGTGGGACAGCGCAGTATTTTCGGCTTTGCCGCCGTTTTTGCCGGCCTGCCTTGGGTGCCGGGCCTGCCGATGTTTGGCTACGGGCTGGAACTGGCGGCTCTTTCCCCCATGCCCAAGCATTTTTCCAATATGGGTTATTACACGTTTTTTGCCCAAACCTCCCGCCGCAGTTCCTACCGGTTGTGTGCGCTGGCTTCGTATTTAGGCGCGCAGGAAAGCTACGGCTGGGAAGATATGCCCCAACTGCTTGCCTACCAAGAAAAAGCGCCGTTCGGATACGATTACGACGCCATGATGTTTGCCGCCGATAAAATAAAAAACCGCAAGCAGAAAAATTTTATGGGCATGCTGTTTACCGGCATCACCCACGAGCCGTTTACGTCCACCTTGCCGCAGTTTGACAAATATCCCTATGATACGTGGGAGCACGGCTTTTTAAATACGCTTTCGTTTGCGGACTGGTCTATCGGGGAACTGCTTAAACGCGCGCGGCAGGACGGTTGGTTTGACGATACCATTTTTGTCTTTGTGGCGGATCATACTTCCGGCGGCCCGGCGGATGATTCCCTTAAAAATCATTTTCGGATTCCTATGGTCATTTATGCCCCGAACATTTTAAAACCGCGCCAGATTGATTACATCGTGTCGCAGACGGATCTGATCCCCACCATTTACCGCCTGACGGGGCTGACGCCGGCCTATACGGCGTTTGGGCGGGATATGCTGGACGAAACGGACGCGGACAAACGGGTAGCGTTGGTGTCGGAGGGCGTGAATATCGGGTTGGTTACCCCGCAAGGCGAAATCCGCCACGGCGGCGGGAAGATTTTATCGTCCCAGGCGTACACGCCCGGGTTTGATGAACAGCAAGCCGAAGAAACGCTGCTTGCACTGGATAAAACGGCGCAAACATTGCTTACAGAAAACCGCTGGTACAATCCGGCGTTTGACGCGGCGGCCGTAAAGGAAACACAGCAAAATGGAAAATAAACGCTTTATCGTGGCGATTGATTTGGGAACCTCCGGCGTGCGTGCATTTGCCGTGGGGCCGGAAGGCACCGTGCAGGCCCAGCGCAGTGCGGCGCTGGCTCCCGCACGCCCGCAGGAAGGCCTTTCCGAATACGAAGTCGATACCCTGCTGCAAACCCAAAAGCGGGTATTGGACGATTTGTTGGATGACATCGGCCCGCAGCGGGTGCTGGCGCTGGCGGTTACGTGCCAACGCTCCACCGTCGTATTATGGGACAAAAAAACGGCCCGTCCGCTGGCCCCCGTGCTGACGTGGGAGGACGGCCGCGCCTACGCCCAGGCACAACGGGCGGAAATTTCGCAAGAAGAAGTTCACACCCTGACGGGGCTATATAAAACGCCCTATTTTTCGGCTCCTAAAATTACATGGTGCCTGCAAAATATACCGGCCGTCCGCCAAGCGGCGCAAGCCGGCACGCTGGCGGCCGCGCCGGTGGCTTCGTATTTGATTTGGCACCTGACGAATGGTAAAACATTTGCGGCGGATGCTACGCTGGCCCAGCGGATGTTGCTGTGGGATTTGCACACGCAAAACTGGAGCGACAAATTGTGCCGGGCGTTTTCCGTGCCGCGCGAAATTTTGCCGCAGTTAAAACCCAGCGTAGGCGATTACGGCGCGTATGCGTACAAAGGGGTTTCCATTCCCATCCGCGCCTGTATGGGCGACCAGCAGGCCTCGGTGGCGTTTATGGATATCAGCCCCGAACAAGCCTGCATCAATTATGGAACGGGAGCGTTTTTCCTGTACAATACGGGCGTGCAAAAGCCGGTGTTGCTGCCCGGAATGCTGACGTCCGTCTCCGCTTCGCCTGCGGACGGAAAGGCTTCATTTTTATTGGAAGGCCCGGTCAATGCGGCGGGAAGCGTGCTGCAGTGGCTGCAGGCCCAAGGCATTGCGTTTGACGCCCCGGAAACGGAGGCTTTGTGCCAAACGGCCCGCAATCCCGTCTGGTTTTTCCCGGCGTTAGGCGGTTTGGGCGCCCCGTATTGGGATTTTGCCCTCTCGCCGGTGGCGGCGGGTTTATCCCCCCGCACCCGCAAAGCCGATTGGGTGGCGGGCGCCGTGCGTTCCATTGCTTTTTTGATGACGGATATTGCGGCTTACGTGCAAAAAAACGGATTTAAAATTCTCTCTCCGCTAAAGGCTTCGGGCGGTCTTTCGCAAGTGCAATGGCTGCTGCAGCAGCAGGCGGATTTGCTCCAAAAGGAAATAACCCCCTTGCAGGAAGCCGAAAGCACGGTGTTGGGGGCGGCGCGGCTGGCGGCGGCCGGAAGCGGGGTGGATACCCGCGCGTGGCGGCCGAAAACGGATGAAAAAATATATCCGGCTGTTTCTTCGGCGGAATCGGGTGCCTTGTACCGAAAATGGAATGCTTTTGCGGATTGGTGCAAAAAAAATCCGGCCCGCTAAGCTTTTGGCGAAATATAAAACACCCGCCCTTTTCGGGCGGGTGTTTTTTGCAGTGTAAAAATACGGTGGTTTATTATTTGGCAGGCGCGTTTTCCGTTAAGACGGAAGGGGCCGGTGCGTCCGTTTTGTTAAGCTGTTCTTCCACCTTGCGGTCAATTTCTTCCTGCATAGCCGCTTGGCGTTGGGCTTTGGCAGCGTCCAGCTGTTGCTGCAGGCGGATGAGTTCCGGGTCGTTCTGCATGGCCTGGGCCGCTTTTTCTTGGTATTCCGCTTCCAGTTTGGCGCGCAGGGCCGCTTCTTTGGCTTGCGCTTCCTGCTGGGCTTTGGCGGCTTGCTGTTCCTGCAATTCTTTCACGCGGGCTTCTTCTTGCGCCAGCTGCTGCTCCAGCGTGCGTACTTCGGCCAATTTTTGGGCTTGCAGCTGCAGGGCGTCCTGATACGATTCCGCTTTTTTCACTTTCAGCACGTTGGCCGTCATGGAATTGGGCAGGTATTCTTCCGTCAGCATAAAGGCGTTTTCGCCCGAGGAGTTGACGGCCGTTAATTCCGCTCCCTGCTGGATAAAGAACAGCGCGGCGCGGTCATTTTTGGCTTTGATGGCGCTCATCAAAGGCGTATTTTGCGAACTGTCACGCACATTTAAATCCGCACCCGCTTTTAAAAGCGCCTGCGTCGGGGCCAGCTCATCGGCGTATACGCTGTAGATCAGGGCGGTGCGGTCTTGAAAATCCTTCAAGTTGGGGTTAATGCCTTTTTGGCGCAGCAAAATGTTTACGCAGTCCTGGCGGTTCTTGGCCGAGGCGCGCATTAACACGGACACGCCATTGTTATCCTGGGCGTTTACGTCCGCTCCCAACGAAAGCAGCGTGCGCAGGGCGTCTTCCTGATTTTGTTCTACGGCGTAGAAGATAGGCGTCCGCCCGGATAAGTCGGAGATATTTACGTCCGCTTTCCCCGTCCGCACCAACATGCGGATGGCCGCACTGTTGCCTTCAGCCGCGGCGGCGGAAATGGCCGATATGCCGGTAGCCGGGTTGCGGTAATTGGCGTTGGCGCCGTTGGCAAGCAGAATTTTCATATTGTCTAGCAAGCCTTTTTGCGCCGCATAAATCAAAGCGGTATTGCCTAAATTATCCGGCAAATTGACAGCCGTTTTATCCAATTTAATGACACTGGAAACCAGTTTGGGGTTATCCAAAGTGGCGGCGTAAATCAAAGCCGTTTTGCCCCAATCGTCTTTCGCGCTGACGTTGGCCCCTTGCTCCACCAGGTAAGCTACCGCTTCGTCATTTCCGGCGGCGGCCGCGGCAATCAGCGGGGTTACCCCGTAGCTGGAGGCTTCATTTACCAACGCATTGCCGTCCTCCACCAGCATTTTAATAATTTCCATATTGCCTTTTTCGGCGGCAATGGTCAGCGGGGTAATGCCGGCGTAGTTCTTTTCGTTTACGTCCACATTGGCATACATCAACGTGCGCACGCGGTCTGCATCGCTGATTTTAATGGCGCGCACCAAAGACGTGTCGTATACAAACTTCGTCGTCGGCCTCGGGCGGTTGCCCAGCGTATCCCCTTCGTACTTTTTCTGTTCGGCGCCGAACAAGGTTCCGCGGTAAATGTCCCCCGGCACTTGCGTCGCCTGGTCGGCAATGGTATCCGTAGCGGAGCGCGGGGTGCGCTCACCCAATACCAAGCCTTCATACCCTGTATAGCTGTCGTTCGTGTTCTGCGCGGTTTGGGCGCAGAGCGGAAGGGCGGCTAATGCAAAAACAAAAACGAATCCTATTTTTTTCATGTGGTTTCTCCCTCCAGTTACTATATTATAACCAATAAGGAAGAAAAGTTTTTAAAATTTTTTTCATTTTATTGAATTAAAAACGAACTAATGCAAAAAGATTATAAAAAAATAAACCTTAATTTTTCGATATAAAAGCTTGCATTTTCTTCGGCTAGGTTGTATGATAAATTATAGAGTTTCTATTGCAGAAACATCCCTTTTATCCCCCAGAACCTTTCGATTTACCCCCCGAACGGTTCTGAACAAAGAGCCGGGCACATCCCCCGGCTCTTTTTTATGGGCAAATTGCGGGGCGGGGTTGTGCGTTGAGAATAAAAAACCGCCCGGTAAAGGGCGGTTTAAATTTAAACCCATGCAATTTGCTTACAGAGCAATCGCGCTGACCGGGCAGGTGCCGGCGCAGGCGCCGCATTCAATGCATTTGGTTTCGTCAATTTTTCTTTTGCCTTCAACTTCGCTGATGGCGGTAACGGGGCAGGCGGATTCGCAAGCACCGCAGTTAATGCAGACGTCCGGGTTTACTTTATAAGCCATAATTTGAGATCTCCTGTTTGGTAAAAATTGGTACCTAAAAATTATACAAAAAATAATTTTTCCGCGCCGCAACGGGATTTTCCCGTCGGGCCTTTCCCCTTGTAAAGAAGAGCGGGTTGTGGTAAAATATTAAAGTAAGGAAAAACTAACTTTTATGGAAAAAGAAAATTCCCGTTCCCTCTATCAGGTAAAACCGGGCCAAACGGCCCAGATTAAAGAAATCCAGACGGACTCCAAAATGGCCGCCAAGCTGGCTGCCATGGGGCTCGTCCACGGGCAGTTTGTTACCCGCAAACCCGGCTCCAGCCCAGTGGTGGTAAGCGTATCCGGCACGGAAGTGGCCATCGGACGCGAAACCGCCAAGAAAATTTTGGTGGACGCCAAAAAAAACACCTTTCTGCTGGCCGGAAACCCCAATGTGGGAAAGAGCCTGATCTTCTCGCGTTTAACGGGGATCGGCATCATTTCCTCCAATTTTCCCGGTACGACGGTGGGCCTGAACTACGGGCAAACCCAATTTGGCGGCGAACCGTATGAAATTATAGACATCCCCGGCCTCTACCGCTTGGAAGAAGAGTGGGTGATTGAAGGGCGCAAACATAATTTATTTAAAGAGCTGGAATACGATTTTATCGTGTGCGTGGCGGATGCTTCCCACCTGGAACGCAATTTGTACTTTTTGCTGGAAATTATGCAGCTTAAAAAACCGGTTATTTTGCTGCTTAATAAATTTGACGAAGCCCAGCGAAAAGGGATTCAAATTGACGTCAAACAACTGGAAAAGCTGTTGGGCATTCCGGTTATTGCGGCGGTAGCCACCACGGGCGAAGGGTTAAAGGAACTTGCTTTTCAGGCTTCGCGCATTGCTTCGCATAAAATGCCGGAAAGCCCGCTGATGGTTCCCCCTACCCCGGAAGGCAAATGGCACGCCATCGGGCATATTATCCACAAAGTGCAGACGGTCAAACACAAACACGCCACTTTTTGGGAAAAGCTGCAGGGCTGGGCGACTACGCCCGCAACCGGCCTGCCGATTGCATTGGCGGTGTTGGTACTGTCGTTCTTTTTGGTGCGTTTTGTGGGCGAGAACTTGATTGCCCTGCTAGACCCGCTGTATGAAAATTACTATATTCCTTTCCTGCAGCACCTGTTGGCCCCCATTAAAGACAATACGCTGGGCATGCTGCTGATGGGCGACGGCGTAAAATACTTTGGCATCCTGACCGAGGGACTGCATATTGCCTTGATTGAAGTGATGTCTTACGTGTTGGCCTTTTATGCGTTGCTGGGCTTTTTGGGCGATTTGGGCTACCTGCCGCGGTTGGCGGTATTGCTGGACAGTCTGCTCCACAAAATCGGGCTGCACGGCTACGGATCACTGCCGATTATGCTGGGCTTTGGGTGCAAAGTGCCGGCGGTAATGGGCATTCGCATTTTGGAAACCCGCCGGGAGCGGATTATTGCGTTGGCGCTTATTTTGGTGCTGGCGCCGTGTATCTCGCAGACGGCAATGATTATTTCCATTCTTTCGCCGTACGGGCTGAAGTATATGCTCATTGTGTTTTTTGCGCTGTTTATTAACGGCATTTTGGCCGGGACGGTGCTTAATAAACTGATGAAAGGCGAAACGCCGGAGCTGTTTATGGAAATCCCTTCCTGGCAAATTCCGCAACTCCGCCCGCTGCTGCGGAAGTTGTGGATTCGGATGCGGGAATACCTTTTTGATGCGCTGCCGCTTATTTTGTTTGGCGTGCTGTTTGTGGATTTGATGCAATTCTCCGGATTAACCGATTGGATTGCCAAAATCGCCCGCTATCCGGTGGAGTTTGTGCTGGGGCTGCCGGCGGAAACGACGCCGCTGCTGATTTTGGGTTTTTTGCGCAAAGATATTTCCATTGCCCTGCTGGAGCCGTTTAATCTGCCGCCTGCGGAGCTGGTGGTGGCGTGCGTATTTATGGCGATGTATCTGCCGTGTATTGCCACGTTCTTTGTGATGCTGCGCGAAAGCGGCTGGAAGGACACGCTTAAAGTGATTGCGCTGACGCTCTCGCTGGCGTTTGCAACGGCGTTTGTCCTGCGGATGATTTTAGGGTAACGTTTATCCGATAAAAAAACGCCCCGGCTTTAAAACCGGGGCGTTTTTGTGTGTACAAATTAGTTGTAACTACCCATGCGGCCAATGTCCACCGGTACGGGGATTTCCGTTCCCAACGGCCCTTCAAAATACATGGTACCCGTCAAATGATAGTCCAGCGTGGCGCTGCCCATGCTGATAAGCCCCAGCAGCTTGCTGTTAAAAGCCGTCATCGGCACATTCAGTTGGGCCTTGGCGTTTTTGGTAGCGTTGGGTTCTATTTTCATTTCATCAAGCGTTACGTCGGCCATTTTGTCTTCGTTTACGGTCAATTCCCCCTCAAAGCGTTTTAACGAGGCCGCTTGTTTGCGGTTCATATTGGTAATGGCGATAATCACGTCAAAATCAAACGAGGTTAAATTGTAATTAGTCAGTTCCACGCTTCTAAGAGCGAATTTGCAGTTGGCCAAATTTTCCGTTTCGTCTACCGAGGCGCAGGCCGTCAGCAAGACGGCGGCGGTAAAAAGCAACCATAGTTTTTTCATGAAACCTCCCAAGTCTTAGAATAATAAATTGTATAATAAAATAAGAATTTAAGGGAGAAAATATGAATCAATTACAGCAAAAAATTTATGACCGTTTCGTCCGCTATGTGGCCATTGATACCACCAGCGACCCCCTCAGCACCGTAACGCCTACCACCGCCAGCCAAATGTCCTTTGCGCATATGCTGGCGCAGGAAATGAAAACCGTCGGATTTACCGAGGTGGAAGTGGATGAATACGGCTTTGTAACCGGGTTGCTGCCGGCCAATACGGATAAGAAGGCGCCTGTAATTGGTCTTTTTGCCCATATGGATACCGTTTGCGACTACAGCGGCAAAGACATCCGCCCGCAGCTTCACCCCAATTATGACGGCGGCACCCTTACCATTAACGCCGATAAAAAAATGTACCTTACCCCGCAAACGGCTCCCAAATTGAATTTGTGCATTGGGGACGATATTATTACGGCAGACGGCAATTCCCTGCTGGCGGGCGATGACAAAATCGGCATTGCCACCATCATGACGCTGGCCGAATACTTAACGCAGCACCCCGAAATTAAACACGGCCCAATCAAAGCGGCTTTTACCATTGACGAAGAAACCGGCACCGGTATTGCCTATTTTAACATTGAAAAATTCGGCGCGGATTTTGCCTATACCGTAGACGGTTCCACCTTAGGGGATATTGACTGCGGCAACTTTAACGCCGATACGGTTACCCTGCACATTATCGGCAAAACCTGCCATCCGGGTTCGGCCAAGGGCTTTATGGCCAACCCCGTGCGGATTGCGGCGGATATTATTTCCTCCTGGCCGGAAGACAAACTGCCCGAAACCACCGAGGGCGAAGAAGGGTTTGTGCTGTTTAAAGATATAGAAGGCGGCCTGGATAAAGTGGTGGTAAAAGGAATTGTGCGCGAGCACGATTTGGCCAAGTTTGAAAACTTAAAAAAGATGTTGGAAGAATTGGTAGCCGAAAAGCGCCAAAAATATCCGGCGGCAAAGATTGAAGTGGAATTTAAAAAGCAATACCGCAATATGCGGGAGATTTTGAAAGAACGCCCGCAGGCTATGGAATTGCTGGAAAAAGCGCTGAATGAAAATCATGTGCAGTACCGCTTGACGCAGGCCCGCGGCGGTACAGACGGCGCGCAGATGAGCTTGCGCGGCTTGCCCACGCCCAACATCTTTGCCGGGTATGAAAACCCCCACGGGCCGTATGAATGGATTAGCTTAGGCTGGGTGGAAAAAGCCTTCCGCGTGCTGGAGAGCATTGTCAAAGACGCGGTAAAATAAAGGCCTTTATGCCAATACCCGGTCTGCCTGGCGGCAGGCCGGGTTTCTTTCGGCTAAAAAGGCCCTAAATTTTGTTTATAACCTCGTGGATAAAGGGAAATGTGCCACAAAAAAAGCCCCGCTTTCGCGGGGCCTTTGGAAGTTTAAATTAATACTGAACGGTTGAAGTAACCGGTGCCGCTTGCGCCGGTGCGGGCTGAGGGGTCATATTCCCCCCCTGCATCGGGGCCATAGCGGGCTGCCCTTGTTGGGCGGCGGGCTGTTGCGGCAGGGCGGCGCCTTGCGCTGCCGAGTCCAACAGGTTTTTGGCATCCGAAATGGTCGGGTCTAACGCTTTGGTAACCGTGTTGTAGTTAAAGCGGTAGGAGATTTTGAAGCTCTGCGGATTCTCCGGCGGAACTTTTACCAAGACGGAGTAATTGTCCGGATCTACGGCCGTAGAAATATCCCACGTAATCAGATCCTTCGCCGCGGGGTGTTTGGCTTCAATAAACTGCTTAAGCGTATAGCCGTTCATCAGCGGATAGTTCTTCACCTCGTCCAACACCGTATCCATCGGGTTGGCGGCCGGGGTTTGTTGGGCCGCGGGTTGGGCGGCAGGCTGGGCCTGGGTGCCTAACATCTCATCCATTTGGGCATTTTGCTCGGCCACTTGCTGTGCCGTCGGTTCGGAAGACAGCAGGTTAAACTGCGGCGGAATTAAATTCATAAAGGCGAGCATTACATAAATTAACGCCGCCAGCACCACCGTTACCAGCGTTCCCGCCACGAGCTTAGTGGTTTTGCCGGCCGGTTTTACGTCTGCGGCCTTTAAGTCGTGCTGGGTGTTGAGGTCGTCGTCCATATTGTCCAAATGCAGACGGTCGGACTGGGCCGGTTCCGGTACCATCGGTACGGTTTTGATGTCCAGCGTAGCCCCGCGTTTGGTTTTAATGGTGTTTTCCAAAATAATTTGGGAAACAGTCACGTCTTTAGGGGCGTCGGCCGCGGCTTCTACGGTTTTTTCCGTTTGTTTTAACGGAGAAACCATTTCCTGCACTTCAGCCGGTTTGGTTTCCTGGGCGTTTTGCTGCGGCACTTTTTCTTCCACCGGTTTGGCGTCCAATTTGGAAATTTCTTTCGGCAGTTCATTGCCGTTGGTTTGGGCGGGCGGCACAAAATCGGAAATTAAATAGGTGGAACCTTCTTTGAGTTCAATTTCCGTCAAGTCGTTAGGATTGCCCATAGGCAGCGGCTTGTCCGCCGTTTGGTCGCTAAATTGCGGCAACGTCTGTGGCTCCTGCGAAGCGGGAGCGGGCGCTTCTTCCTTTTTATCGGACGTTTGTTCCGGCGCCAAACCAAACAATTGTTCAACGCTCTGGTTGGAATCGTTGTTTCTTTCCGAAAACGCCTCGTTTAAATCTTCTTCCGTAATCAGCACGCCGTCCGGCTTTTCCGTCTTAGCGCCGGGCACCAGTTCCTGCACGGTTTCTCCTTTTTTGTCTTCTTCGGCGGGAGCGGCCGTTTTGCCGGGCATTTCATCCGAGGAAGGCAGTACGGATAAATGCGGCATATTGTCATCCGGCTGGGTTTGCGCCGGGGTCTGTTCGGCCGGTACGTCTGCCGGCATTTCGGAAGCGGGTTTTACTTCTTCCTGTTTTTCCGGTTCGGCGCGGTCGGGCGCAATGGAAAGGGCCGGGCTGGCGTTTTCGTCGGTAAAATCAAGGGTTTTCTTTTCTTCCACCGGTTCGGCGGCGGCTTCTTCTACCGTTTCCAAGCCGGGGACTTCTTCTTTTTTCTCCGACTCTTCCGCCGGGTGCAAAGCGGCTGCAGCCGCTACTCCGGCCGCGGCGCCCACGGCGGCTGCCTGCGCCATTTTAAAGGTTTCCGCTTTCTTTTCTTCTTCTCTTTCTTTGATGACCTGATCCAGTACGTCTTCTTTGGGTTCAGCAGTCAGTTCTTTAAGCAAAGCGTCTTTTTCGGCTTCGTGCGCGGTTAACGCTTCGTCCGCTTTCTGCACTTCTTTTAACGCTTCATCCAAAGTGGGTTTGTGGGCTTCTTCTGCCGGAGCAGGCGCGGCTTGTTCGGCCAAAATTTTGGCTTGCTGGGGCGTGAGCAAATCCTGGAAGGTGCTTTCTTTTTCTTCTTGGGTCTGAACGGTTTTGGCGTTATAAAGCGAATCCAGCGCCGAGCGCAAGACGACTTCTTCTTCGGCTTTGGAGCCCAACGAAACTTCCGTCGGGGTGGCGTCTTGCTTTTTATCGCCCAAGTCCACCGGGCCGAGCATATCCAAGGGTTTTTCTTCCTGATTGGCCGCGGCAACGATATTTTCCGCCTGCGAAACGAGGCTTTCCGTATTGGTAATCAGGGCGTCTTCGTTTTCTTCATTTACATCCTGGCGGGTAAGGGTGATGGTGTGCTGGTCGTTTGCCTGCGGGGCCGAATAAGATTGGGCCGCTGCCGGCTGGGTGTAGTGAGAAGACAAAATAGCCGCGTCCAGTTTGTTTTTCATATCGTCAAGCTTTTCCTGCAAACCGGTAATTTCGCGGGTTAAAAAATCAATTTTTTCCAAAAGTAATTTATTGACGTCGCCGTTGGCCGCGTTTTCCACGCGGAGCGTTTTTTCCGAAGCTAAAGGCTCGCTGTGGGCCGTTTGGGTGTTGAACACTTCTTCGGCGGGAAGCGGCTGGTTGGCCGGCTGCTGCACTTGGTCAAATTCAAAAATGCTGGAAGCTTTTACCCATTCCTGGCTGCCGCCGGCGGCGATTTCTTCGGCGCAGATTAACGTGTCTGGGGTAAAGCCCTGGAGCGTTACCAGTTTATCTTCTTCGTAAGGCCCGTCTACTTTGTCGTTGATATAAACCCAATATCTCATATTTTTTCACCCTTGAAAATAAATATAGCACGGCACGATAAAAGCATAGCAAATTATCGCGCAATTTAAAACATTTTTTTACTACGGTGCGTTTACGCTTTGGAAGCGGCCCGCGCCTGTTTGTAGCGTTCCAACAGTTTTTCCAGTTCTTCCTGGCTGGTTTTTTTCTTTTGGATGTTTTCCAGCATATCCGTCATTACGTCCAGGGAAGAGCCGTTTTCCAGCATTTCCAGTACAAATTGGGAAATCCGGCGGTTGTAGGTGCCGTTCAACTCCCCCACCAGCGTACGCAGGGCAAAAATATGTTTTTCCCGGTCGGACTTCCAAAATGTATAAGGAGCAAGCGATTCTTCAAAAAATTTAATCAGCTCTTCGGCCGGTTTGGTGCCTAGGTAGCTTTTCATCAGTTCCGGCGCAAGCCCCTGGGTAAGCGTTTGGGCTTTTAAATCGCGCAGGTACTGGGCTTGTTTGGCGGCTTCTTCCTGGCTTAGCGAGCCCAACAGCACTTTGCAGGCCAGTTCTTTGTTGTCCTTGGGGTCGCTGCAAAAAGGCAGGCTGTTTAGGAGGTCGGTCATTTCCCGTTCAATTTGGACGAACGTTTTTTTGCCGCCAAAGTGTTCCGCCAAATCATATTCATAGCCGCTGTAGAGCTCTTTTTTGGATAACGCCTTGCGCAGCACTTCGCGCTCCCGCAGGACGGAAGCTTTCTGGCTGGCTTTTTCAAAACTCTCGGCCGTTCCGTCCAAAAGTACCCGCACGGCCAGGCCTAAGTTTTCTTCCGGGCTGGACACATGGGGCAGTTTTTTAAGCACGGCTTCAAAGGTGGCCGCAATGTCGGCCGGCGCTTTGACCTTCAGGTAACGGCAGGCGATAATCAACAAATCTTCTTCCAAAATGCGGCCGTTTAACAGTTTGGAAAGCAGCGCAATATCCTGCGCGTCTTTAGGCGTAATTTGGCACAGCATGGCATGGGCCGTCAAAGAAGCGCAGAGGTGCTTGTCCGGATTTTGGGCGATGAGGGATTTGAACAGTTTTTCAAATTCCGGTTGGAAAGCAATGCTGGCCGGCTGGGTGTAGAGCAATTCCAGCTCGGCAGTAATTTTAACGGAAAGGTGGTATTTGTCGGCCGTTTTAAAAATATCCTTTTTATTTTGCTTGGCAGTTTTGGGCGAATTGTGCAAAAGCGCATCGGCCTGTTTTAGCAATACGTCTACGGCGTGGAGCGCTTTTTTGGCGTCTTCCATATCGCTGTCCTGCACGTCTTTTAGGGCGGAGGCGAATTCTTCGTCAAAGTATTTGCGGGAAGAAAAGGAAGAATAGACTTCCAACAGCTTGGCGGTGTCTTTGGCCGGAATTTCCAGTGCGGCGCACAACTCGCTGATAGAGGTGGAATTGTTGTAAATGCGCAGCTGGCGCAGTGCGGCGGGGATGGTGATTTCGTCCAGCAGAATTTTTGCGACGATGGTGTCCGTCATCGGCGAGTCCGAGCTCAGTTGGGCGGCGATATTGGCAATATCCTGCTGCAGCTGGGGCAGGGTTTTTTTGTCTTCCAGGGTGTAAACCAGTTTGGCGGCGTAATCGTCGTCAATACCGGGGAGCATGTTGTAAATGGTGCCCAGCATACCGCTTCTTTTGTTTGCTTTATCGCTCATAAGATTGTCCTTTTAGCAGACCTTTAAAAACGAGGCAATCTGCTTGTTAATTTCGTTAACCCGGTCTTCATTGGTAATGAAAGACAGGTTGGCCCGAATGCTTTCCACCGAGCTTTTGATGCACGCCTGCAGCAGGTGTTTGGCGCAGTATATATCCGACAGGATAATTTCGGCCACGTCGCTTTTAATAGCGTCCACTTCCCGCAGGCAGTGCATGGCCGCCGACGCCGCATCCGCCGGCACCCGCGCGGCAAACAGCAAAGCGTCCTGCACCGCTTTTTCCCGCTCGGCAGATTCCTTGGGCAGTTTTTTTGCCGTCAGATACGCGGCATACGCTTCCCCGTCTTTTTGGATGTAGCCTTTGAGTTCGTTTTTAAAAGCGCTCAGCCTTTTTAAACTTTGCGTCAGGCGCGGGCGTGCGTCTTCGGGCGTGGCTTTGCGTTTAAGCGTGGTTCCCACGGCCATAATCGCCAACGCGCAGCCCATGGCCCCCGCCATGGCGGCAGCGGCCCCGCCCCCCGGGGTTGGTTCCGAGGAGGCTAACGCTTCGGTAAAACGTTCTGCAGCGGTGTACCATTCCATTTTTGGTGCCTCACATAATGGTTCCGGATTCCAAATCCGAGTATTTTTTGATGCGCAGCATTTTCAGGCGGTCTTCGTCAATGCCCGTGCGGCTGAAAAACACGTGTTCAATGGCGCTGGCGGGCATGATGTAGCTGCCGCGTTTGACGCCTTTGGGGTCGGTTTTAATTCCCAGCCAGACGCAGAAAGTGGTGATATCGGTAAAATCTTTCGTTTCCAGTTCGGCGGCGGCACGCTGGATTTTTTGGGCGTCGCCAAAGCCGTTGGTCAACACCGCGCTGTGAAAACCGCAATTTTTGGCGGCGCAGACGTCGCGGTGGGTGTCGCCGATGACGTAGACGTCTTCGGGCGCGATTTTGGTTTTAAATTTTTTCTCCGCGCGTTTTACGGCCGCCTGCAGCATTTCTTCGCGGGTGTGGCCGTCTTCCCCATAGCCTCCCACGCTAAAGTATTCGCCCAGCTTGCTGGGAGCCAGCTTGATTTTGGCGCCTTCTTCCAAATTGCCCGTGCCCAAACCCAAAATAACGTCTTTGTCTTTGGACAACAGTTTTAAAAATTTTTCTACGCCCGGGATTAAATCGTATCTTTTGCAGCGCACGGCGGCGTGTACTTCTACGGGCAGGAGCTCTAAGTATTTGGCTTTCATTTTTTTCATTTCGGCGGCGGTGGGTTTTTTGCCTTTTTTAATTAACGAGTAAACGATCGAAAAATTATCCAAATCCGTCCGGCCGGAAATGAGGGAATGGTCAAACTCCGGGTCGGTGCCGTAGAGTTCTTTCATCGCTTTTTTAAGGGCCGTGCGTCCGGCGCCTCCCGCATTGACCAATGTTCCGTCCAAATCAAATAAAACGAGCTTTTTCATTTTGTTTCTCCTTGTTTCTTAACCAGGCCGGTTACGATATACGCCCCGCCGATGGCGAGCACCATGCCCAGTATTTTATAAGCGGTAATTTTATCCTGCCCCAGCAGGACGGCCAGCACAAACGTCATCACCGGGTACGACAAAATAATTGCCGTTGCCTTGCTTAAATCCATATGACGGATGGCTTGGTACCAATAGGTATTTCCCAAAAAATAGTTTACTACGGCGCACAGCACCAGCATGCTCCACAGCGTGGCGTTGCTTTCAAATTGCAGCGGCCCCTGAAACGCCGCCAGCCAGGCCACCAATACCGCCAAGGCCGGAATGGCAAACAGCGCCCGCGCCGCGGCAATCAACTGCGGCGGCATTTGCGCCGGCAGTTTTTTGGCAAAAATATGGCTCAGCTGGAACATCCACAAACAGCCGATAATCATCAAATCCCCTTTTAACTGCACCGTGGTGCCCGCCTGCCATAATAGCAGCCCTACGCCCAGCAAAATCAGCAACGAGCCGCCAATTTGCCGCAGGGTGGGGCGTTCTTTTAGCAAAATGGCCGATAAAATAAGCGAGTAGATAATTTCAAATTGGTTTAAAATGGCTCCGTTGACAGGGGTGGTATAGTTGAGGGCAATCATAAAGATCGTCATGGGAAGCGCAGTGCCAAAGGTGCCCATCGCCAAACATTGCGGCCAGACTTTTTTATCCAGCAAAATGCGCCAGCCGTTTGTTTTTTGAATATAGGGCAAAAAACATACAGAAGCAACGGCACACGCCAGCAAAATAAACAGGGCGGACGTTACGTACGGAACGGCGGCTTTGCTGATCACTAAATTGGCGGCGGTGGCAAACCATGCAATCCAAATGGCGATAACGGGGGCAATGTTAAACATAAATTCTCCTGGATATATTGTACTTAATTCCTAGCGGGTATGAAAGGTTAATGCCCTTCTTTTTTTACCGTCAGGCTCACCCAGTAGGCCCCGGCCAGCGTAAGCAGCAGGCCGGCGGCTTGGTGCCAGGTGATGTTTTCAAGCCCCAGCAGGGCCGATAAAATAAGCGACAGCACCGGATAAGACAAGTAAATAGCCGTTACTTTGCTTAAATCCAGGGCGCGTATCGCCTTGTACCAGACCACCATGGCCAGCCCGTACTTTAAAAATCCCGTATACGCCAGTACCGAGAACATCTGCAGGTTGGGCCGAAGCACAAAGGATTCTTTCATTCCCCACATTACCGCCAAAATGCCGATCAGCGCCGGCAAGGCAAACAGGTTGCGCGCCATGGCGATGACGCGGTGGTCTAAATGTTTGGGCAGTTTTTTGGCGACCGTAGACCCTGCCTGCAACATCCACGTGCTGCCCACAATCAGCAAATCCCCCGTCCAGCGCGGGGTGTATTGCTCTTTGAGTAAAATAATCAGCACCCCCAGCACGATAAGAGCGCTTCCCAGCAGCTGCTGGCGGCTGGGGAATTCTTTTAAAAAAATCCCCGCAAACAGCAGTGAATACAGCAGTTCCGATTGCTGCAAAATGGCGGCGTTGCCCGGGGTGGTGTAGTGCAGGGCGATGAGGGAAATGGTAAACGGAAGCGCGGTGCCAAAGGTGCCGATAAATAAAAATTTCCAGCAGGTTTCCCCAGAAAGAAGTTCCCCCCATTTATGGTTTTTTGTAATCCACGGGGTAAAATACAATACTCCGATAATCGTGCCTAAAAAAACGAGCAAAGCCGGGCTGATAACGCCGGCCGCATATTTGCCGGCAATGGGCGACAGGCCGACAATGGCCCAGCAAATCCAGGCGGACAAAAGAGGCGTCATAAAAGGTTTTCTCCGAAGTGAAAAGATAAATAAATTATAGCAATTTGAAAGTTTTGGAAAAAGAAAGGAAAAATGCCAGCGTCATTTTGTGCTGGCGCCAACAAAAAACCCGGGTTTGCACCCGGGTAAATCATGTGCAGAGAGGGACTCGCCTTCCGGTCATTTTCCTGACGGAAAATGCCTGCAGTCCGGGCTCGCGGCACTCGCCTTTCGCTGCGCTCAAACTCGTGCAACGCTGCGCCTTT